>DATBOK010000164.1:0-60990 GCA_036553845.1 Casimicrobiaceae bacterium | reverse complement strand
GTCGAAGAAACGGTACACCGGCACGTGGCCGTCGCCGCAATTGCCGAGGCTGTCGGGCGTCTCGATCCAGAACGCGGCCGGCGTGTCCTCGCTCCAGCCGTTGGCGGTGTTCAGCGCGACGGCGCCGCATTCGGCGGGATCGGTCGACCAGAAGTTCGAGTTGATGAGGCCCGCGGCGGAAAAACGGCACACCGGACGCGCACCGGCCGGCGCCACGGCGCCCGACGGATAGGCGTAGAACACGCCGCCCGTGCGCTGCCAGACGCTACCGAGGAACGTGTCGTAGTAGGCGATCTCGCTCGCGCTCGCGGTGATGAAGTAGTGGTCGAGGTCGGCGCGGTAATACTCGATCACCGGCACGGTACCGGGAGGCGCCACCGCCGTCGACGGCACGGTGCTCGCCACCGCGATGCCCGCATCGAGCAGGCCCGCGCCGCACGCCGACGCCGCGCTGCAGCGCGTGGCGGCGATGAAATCGCGCGTGCTGCCGGTGAGGATCGACAGCACGTTGCCGGCGGTGAGGTTGACGTTGCGCGACAGCATCAGCGACACCGTCCCGCTCACCATCGGTGCCGAGAAGCTCGTGCCGACACCGATGCCGTAGTCGGGGCTGCCCGGCACGGTGACGCCGTCGTTGAACGTCGACAGCATGAATCCCGCATCGTCGCCGGCGGCGTCGACGTCGCCGCCGGGGGCGACCAGGTCGACGCGGCTGCCGAAGTTGGAATAGCTCGCGAGATCGCCACCGCGGCCGATGGCGCCGACGTTGATCACGCCGCCGCAATTGCCCGGCGCGAAGTTGGCGGCGAGGTCGCTCTGGTTGCCGGCGGAGGCGACGATCACCGCGCCTTGCGCGAGCGCCGTGTCCACGGCTTCCTGCGTCGCGCTGTCGCAGGTTCCGAAGCCGCCGAGGCTCAGGTTGATGACGCGCGCCGGCGTGGTGTTGAGCGGCACGCCGTCGATCGGTACGCCCGCGGCCCACAGCATCGCCGCCAGCACGTCGACGCTGTTGCCGCCGCACTTGCCGAGCGCGCGCACGGGCAGGATGTGCGAATGCCAGTTGATGCCGGCGATGCCTGTGCCGTTGTCCGTGACCGCGCCGATCAGCCCGGCGACGAACGTGCCGTGCCAGAAGCTGTCCTGCGCCGCCATGCCGCCGCAATCGCCGGCGTCGTTCCAGTCGCCTTCGTCGCGCGGATCGGGATCGCGGCCGTCGCCGTCGCGCGCGCTCGCCGGATCCGAGATGAAGTCGTAGCCGGGCAGCATCCGCGCGTCGAGATCGGGGTGCGGCAGGATGCCGGTGTCGACCACGGCGATGGTGAGATCGGCAAGGCCGGTCTCGATGCCCCATGCGCCTTCGACGTTGATGCCGCTCACCGCGTCGGTGAGCGACCATTGCTGCGACAGCAGCGGGTCGTTGGGCGCGAGCATCGCGTGCACGCGGCGCACGGGACTCGCATATTGCACGGCGGGCAGCGTCTGCAGCGCATCCGCCATCGTGGAGAGGGTCGCCTGCGTCTTCGCGGTCAGCATCGTCAGCACATAGACGTCGCCGATCTTGCGCTCGACGGCGAGCGGCACGCCGGTGACGGCGGCGAATTGCGGCAGCAGCGTCGCCCAGTCGGCGCTGGCGTCGGCCGCGAGCTTGAGCATGAACCGGTCACCCATCGCCTGGTCCGCCGCCGCCGCACTGGCCGACTTGGCGAGGGTGACGCCGGGCGGCACTTGTGCCCAAAGCACGGACCGGTCTTCGCGCATCCGCCGCACCATCGCCGCGGCCGTGCCATCGTCGACCGCGGCCGGCAGCGTGACGTCGACGGCACCGGTCCGGGTGTAGCCGGCGATGCCGAGCGTGACGCCCGCCAATGCGTCGAGCCGCGCCTTGGCGGCGGCCGAGAGGGCGCCCGGCGGCGAGGCGTCCGGATGGACCATCACGCGCAGCGTCGTCACGCTGGCGACGGCGCCTGCGGCGAACACGACGGCCGCAAGGGCGGCGGCCGCCAGCACGACGCGGCGCAATGGGCGACCAGGGCAGATCGTCATGTCGGAATTCCTCCGGGATGGCGCAAGGGCAGCGAAGCCGCTTTCGCTGCAAAGGCGATGCCAGCGCCGGGCTACTCGGAGGCGACGGGCGCTGCCGATGCCCGCGTCAGCGCGGCGCGAAACGGCTCGAGCGTCTTCAGGATCTGCGCGAACACCTTCGGATTGGCGGCGATCACCTGGCCACCATGCAGGTAGTCGTCGTTGCCGACCAGGTCGCCGATGAGGCCGCCGGCCTCGAGCACAAGGAGGCTGCCGGCAGCGACGTCCCACGCATTGAGCCCGATCTCGAAGAAGCCGTCGTAGTAGCCCGCGGCGACGTACGCGAGGTCGAGTGCGGCGGCGCCGGGCCTGCGCAGGCCGGCGGTCGCCATCGTCATGGCGCGCATCATCTCGAGGTAGGTGTCGAGGTTGCTGCCGTCACGGAACGGAAAGCCGGTGCCGACCAGGCTGTCGCGCAAATGCTGGCGTTTCGACACGCGGATGCGGCGGTCGTTGAGGTAGGCGCCGCGGCCGCGCGACGCGGTGAACAGGTCGCCGCGCACCGGATCGAGGATCGTGCCGTGCGTCACCACGCCGCGGTGGGCGAGCGCGATCGACACGCAGTACTGCGGCAAGCCGTGCAGGAAATTGGTGGTGCCGTCGAGCGGGTCGATGATCCACACGTACTCGGCGTCGGCGTTGGCGCCCTTGGCGGTGCCTTCCTCGGCGAGGATCGCGTGGTCGGGGTAGGTCTTGAGGAGCGTGTCGACGATCGCCGCCTCGGCCGCCTTGTCGATCTCGCTGACGAAGTCCTTCGGACCCTTGACGCTCACGGTGAGCAGATCGAGGTCGCGCGCGCCGCGATTGATGACGGTGGCGGCGCGGCGGGCGGCCTTCACGGCCGTCGTGAGCATCGGATGCATGGCGGGAGCGGTTGGCGGCGCAGGGCGGCCGCGCCTTGTGCGGTGAGTCCGCGTATTCTAACCGCCGCATGCAGACCCCGCCTGCCGCTTCCCCGCCCGACCGCGACGTGCCAGGCGCCGCCGCATCACGCGCCGCCGAGCGCGTGCGCGTCGTGCTGTCGCACACGAGCCACCCGGGCAATATCGGCGCCGCAGCGCGCGCGATGCTGACGATGGGCCTCTCGCGCCTCGTGCTGGTCGCGCCGAAGCGGTTTCCCGACGCCGAGGCCGTGGCGCTGGCATCCGGCGCGACCGCCGTGCTCGACGCTGCGCAGGTGGTGCCCACGCTGGACGACGCGCTGCGCGGCGTGGCGTGCGCGATCGGGCTGTCGGCTCGGCCGCGCGAGTTCGCCGGCCGCGTGGTGAGCGTGCGCGAGGCGGCGGCGATCGGCGCCTCCGCGGCGTCTGGCGAGGGCGACGTCGCGTTCGTGTTCGGCACCGAGATGAGCGGCCTCACCAACGCCGAGCTCGCGCGCTGCACGCTGGTGGCGGTGATTCCCGCCAACCCCGGCTACGCGTCGCTCAACCTCGCCGCTGCGGTGCAGGTGATGTGCTACGAATGGCGCATGGCGGGTGGCGCCGCCGACGTCTGGCGCGCGCCGCGCTTCGCGGCGGCGACGCAGGACGAGATCGAGGGCCTGCACCGGCACGCGGCGCGCACGCTGGCGGCGATCGGCTTCTTCGACCCGCAGCAGCCGCGGCGCCTGCTGCCGCGGCTGCGGCGGCTGTTCGCGCGCGCCGGCCTCGAGAAGGAGGAGATCAACATCCTGCGCGGCATCCTGGCGCGCGTCGACGAGCTCGACGCCAGCGCGCGCGCCAACCGCGACGATTAGTTGACTTTGTCAACTTATCGCGCGAGGATCGGGATGTGCATCGGCGAGGAGGCCGCAGATGGCGAGCTCCGGCATCGAACCCGCGCGCATCGATGCGGTGCGCCGCTTCAACCGCTTCTACACGCGCGAGATCGGCGTGCTGGAGGAAGGCCTGCTGCACAGCGACTTCACGCTCGCCGAGGCGCGCCTGCTGTGGGAGCTCGGCCAGGCGTCGACCACCGCGACGCTGCTCGCGGCGGCGATGCGCGTCGACGAAGGCTACCTGTCGCGCATGTTGCGGCGCTTCGAGTCGCGCGGCCTCGTCGCGCGCACGCCGGGCGCCCGCGACCGTCGCCAACGGCGCGTCGCGCTGACCGCGCGCGGGCGCACCGCGTACCGGCGCATCGACGCCGCTTCACGGCGCGAGATCGGCGCGCTGCTGGCGCGGCTGCCCGCGCCCGCGCAGCAGGCGATGGCGCGCGCGATGGCCACGATCGAGCACGCGCTCGCCGGCGACGCCTTGCCGCCGATTGCGCGCCTGCGCACGCTGCGTGCCGGCGACTGGGGTTTCATCGTCGAGCAGCATGGCGTGCTGTACGCGCGCGAGTTCGGCTGGGACCGGCGCTTCGAAACGATGGTCACGCGGATCGTCGCCGACCTCGCCCGCGACTTCGATCGCACGCGCGAGCGCTGCTGGATCGCCGAGCTCGGTGGCGAGCGTGTCGGCTCGGTGTGCCTCGTGCGGCAATCGGCCAGCGTCGCCAAGCTGCGCCTGCTGCTGCTCGATCCGGCGGCGCGCGGACATGGGCTCGGCCGGCGCCTCGTGCACGCCTGCACGACGTTCGCGCGCTCGGCGGGGTATCGCCGCATCGTGCTGTGGACGCAGAGCAACCTCGCCGCGGCGCGCCACCTCTATCGCCAGGAAGGCTACCGGCTGGTGTCGAGCGAGCCCAATCAGGAGTTCGGCCGCGGGCTCGTCGCCGAGAACTGGGTGCTCGACCTCGCGCGCTGACCACGGTGGGGAATCGCGCACGATGAGCACCAGCGTGCCGCCGAACGCCGTCGTCGCGCCTCGCGACGGGCCCGCGTGCGGTCACTGCGGCCACGTCAACGCCGCAGAGGACCGGTACTGCGGCCAATGCGGGCAGGAGACGCCGCGCGAGCCACCAAACAGCGCCGCCGCGCCTCGCGACGCGCACGCGTGCCGCAACTGCGGCCACGTCAACGACGACGACGACAGGTATTGCGGCCAGTGCGGGCAGGAGACGCACATCGCGCTGCCGACCGCGCGCCAGTTCATGCGCGAAGCCGCGGGGCGCTATGTCGCGGTCGACGGCAGGCTGTGGCGCACGCTGCGGGCGCTGATGCTGAAGCCCGGTTTCCTGACGAAGGAATACTTCGCGGGCCGCCGCCGCCGTTATGTGCGGCCGGGACGGCTGTTCCTCGTCACGTCGATCGTGGCGTTCGCCATGATCCGGTTTGTCGCCGATGCGCCGCTCAACGCGGCCGCCCGCTCGCCGCTCGTGTACAAGACGGACGGCGATCGCGTCACGGCCACGGCCGTGCCGCGCGATGGGGCCGCGGACAAGGGCACGCCACGAGGAGCTGGTGCGGCGCCACGGTCCGCCGCGCCACCGCCCGCGGCGCCACCGTCCGTCGTCGAGCCGGGCGGCGGCAAGTCCCCGGGCAGCGGCAACGCAAGCCCGCCGCACATGGACGAGGCGCACGTGCGCTTCGGCCCCGCGGGAAACGTCGACCTCGCGGTGGACGAGAACCTGAACGTGCGCGTCGCGCGCGACCGCAACGGCGTGCTGCCGCAATCGATGCGCGATCGCATCGACGACTTCAACCGCCTGCCGCGCGACCTCAAGCTGCGCCAGGTGGTGTCGAACATGTTCCGCTACGGGCCCTACGCGGCGATCGCGCTGCTGCCGGCATTCGCCTTGCTGCTGATGCTCGTGTATCCGCTGCCGAGCCGGCGTTATCCGCATCGGCCGCGGCGCTTCGCCGGCCACCTCGTGTTCGCCGCGCACAACCACGCGTTCCTGTTCGTGCTGACGACGCTCGCGCTGCTGATTCCGCGCGACACCGTCGCCGCGCCGCTCGCCCTCGTTGGCGCGCCGGTGTACCTGCTGGGGTCACAGCGGTCGGTGTACGGCGGCGGCTGGCTGTCGACGCTGGCGCGCGCATTCGTGCTGCTGGTGGCCTACGGCGTGCTGTTCGCCATCGCCACGCTGGGCGTGCTGCTCGCGGCGATCGTGCTGCAATGACGCGCGTGGCCGGGCCTCAGGTGCGCTTGCAGGCGTCCGACTTGGCGCTGTCGAAGCGCTCGATGCGACGCTGGTGGCGCGCGATGCGCTTGTCCAGCGATGTCAGCGCCGACGCGTAGCGCGCGCACACCGTCTTGCTGGCGCAGCCCTGCTGCAGCTTGCGGTAGCGCTGCACTTCCGCCTGCGCCGCATCGAGCGAGCTTTGCTCGCGCGTGAGCTTGCGCGTCGCGGCGAGGCAGGGCTTGGCGACCGGGGGGTCCTTGATGGTGACCTTGGCGGCGCCGGCCGCGGGGTCCGCGCGAGCCGGTGGAGCAGGCTGAGTGGGCGGCACCGGCTTCGGCGCCGCAGTTTGCATTGCCGCCGGCGGCGAAGGTGCACCGGGAAGCTGCGGGTTCGTGACCGGCTGGGGTGTCGTCGCAGGTTGCTGGGGCTGGCTGGCGCTGGCAGGCGGCGTCGCCGGTGCGGCTGCGACGGGCTGGGCACCGACCGTGGGGGCGAAGGTCGCCAGCGCGGCGACGAGGCAGAAGATGAGCGTATTCAACGGCGACTCCCGGTTGCGACAGGCGTGACTATACCTTCGGCGCCGCCGCCGAATAGTTGAGTAAACGACTCGGAAATGCCACACTAACGCCATGTTCGACCGCTTGCGTGAAGACATCGCCGTGGTGTTCGACCGCGACCCAGCGGCCCGCACACGTTGGGAAGTACTCACCTGCTACCCGGGCCTGCATGCGCTGGTGTGGCATCGCGCGGTCACCCACCCGCTGTGGCTGCGGGGGCATCGATGGTTCGCGCGATGGCTCGCCCACTGGAGCCGCTTCGCCACCGGCATCGAGATCCATCCTGGGGCCGCCATCGGGCGTCGCGTGTTCATCGACCACGGTATGGGGATCGTCATCGGTGAAACGGCGGAAATCGGCGATGATTCAACGCTTTACCATGGTGTTACGCTCGGTGGCACGTCGTGGCACAAAGGCAAGCGCCACCCGACGCTGAAAGCGGGCGTGGTGGTGGGGGCGGGCGCCAAGATCCTCGGGCCGATCGTGGTGGGCGCGGGCGCCAAGATCGGCTCCAACGCGGTCGTGGTGCGCGATGTCCCCGACGGCGCCACGGCGGTCGGCATTCCCGCGCGCATCCAGACGCACGAGGATTCGAGCCGGCGCGAGGCCCAGGCGGAGAAAATGGGCTTCGCCGCCTACGCCATCGCCTCGGACATGAACGATCCCGTCCTGCAGGCGATCCACAAGCTTCTCGACCACGCTGCGGACGCCGATGCCCGTTTCGAGGCGCTGGTGGCGCACCTGCGGCGCGACGGGGTGGACTGCGGCGACGCCCAGGCGGTGGCCGAAGCCTTCGATCCCAATCAAATCAACAAGATGCTGGAGTGAACCTGGCGCCAGATTAGTTGACTAATTTATTCGGGAATTATAGAATGACCGTTGCCGACGGGGGTGGGCATGCCAGCCCGGCCGGCACGAGGGAAACGCGATGCGACTGACCACCAAGGGACGTTTTGCCGTGACGGCGATGCTCGACGTCGCGCTGCACGCGGACAACGGGCCGGTGACGCTCGCCGCGATCGCCGATCGCCAGAAGATCTCGCTGTCCTATCTCGAGCAGCTGTTCGGCAAGCTTCGCCGTAACGGGCTGGTCGACAGCGTGCGCGGGCCCGGCGGCGGCTACCAGCTTGCGCGGGCCGCCGATGCGATGACCATCGCCGACATCATCCGCGCGGTCGACGAGCCCATCGACGCCACGCAGTGCGGCGGGCGCGAGAACTGTCACGACGACAAGCGCTGCATGACGCACGAATTGTGGGCCGGGCTCAATGCCCACATCTATGGATTCCTGCGCGGCGTGACGCTGGCCGAGATGGTGCGGCGCCAGCAGCCGAAGCAGGGCGGCGACGTGATGGTGATGCAGGATCATCGCGCGATGGTCACGCACGCGGCGGACGCGCTCTAGAACCTCTCGAACATGCGGAATTGAAATGGCCCACGGCAACGCGATGAAGTACCCGGTCTACCTCGATTACTCGGCAACCACGCCGGTCGATCCGCGCGTCGCGGAAAAGATGATTCCGTGGCTGACGTCGAACTTCGGCAATCCGGCGTCGCGCTCGCACGCGTACGGCTGGCAGGCCGAGGCCGCGGTGGAAGAGGCGCGCGAGCAGGTCGCGGCGCTGGTCAACTGCGACCCGAAGGAGCTGGTGTGGACGTCCGGCGCCACCGAGTCGATCAACCTCGCGCTGAAGGGCGCCGCGCATTTCTACAAGGACAAGGGCAAGCACCTCGTCACCGTCGGCACCGAGCACAAGGCGACGCTTGACACGATGCGCGAACTCGAGCGCGAGGGCTACGAGGTGACGTACCTGCCGGTCGACGACGAAGGCATGGTCTCGCTCGACGCGTTCAAGGCAGCGCTGCGCCCCGACACGATCGTGGCGTCGGTGATGTACGTCAACAACGAGATCGGCGTCGTGCAGGACATCAAGGCGATGGGAGAGATCTGCCGCGAGCGCGGCGTGATCTTCCACGTCGATGCCGCGCAGGCCACCGGCAAGATTCCCGTCGACCTGTCCGCGCTGAAGGTCGACCTCATGTCGTTCTCGGCGCACAAGACCTACGGGCCCAAGGGCGTCGGCGCGCTCTACGTGCGGCGCAAGCCGCGTGTGCGCATCGAGGCCCAGATGCATGGCGGCGGCCACGAGCGCGGCATGCGCTCGGGAACGCTGCCCACGCACCAGATTGTCGGCATGGGCGAGGCGTTCAGGCTCGCGCGGATCGAGATGGCCGCCGAGACCGAGCGCATCCGCATGCTGCGCGACCGCCTGTGGCAGGGGCTGTCGTCGATCGACGAGGTGTACATCAACGGCGACATGTCGCGCCGCGTGCCGCACAACCTCAACGTCAGCTTCAACTTCGTCGAGGGCGAGAGCCTCATCATGGCGGTGAAGGACCTGGCGGTGTCGTCGGGCTCGGCCTGCACGTCGGCGTCGCTCGAGCCGTCGTACGTGCTGCGCGCGCTGGGCCGCAGCGACGAGCTCGCTCACAGCTCGATCCGCTTCACGGTCGGCCGCTTCACCACCGAGAGCGAGATCGACTTCGCCATCGAGCTCATCAAGCGCAAGATCGAGAAGCTGCGCGAGCTGTCGCCGTTGTGGGAGATGCACCAGGACGGCGTGGATTTGAATACGGTGCAGTGGGCGTCCCATTGACTGTCATTGCGTCGCGGATGAATTTCATGAACAGGATGGAACCTGGAGCGCGACGCAATAACTGTCCGGATTGGAGCGTCGCTCCGCGACGTTCAATCCGGACTCGTTGCAGGTAATTTGAAAGGCTGAGGTATCACCATGGCATATAGCGAAAAAGTCATCGATCACTACGAAAACCCGCGCAACGTCGGCTCGTTCGCCAAGGGCGACGAAGCGGTGGGCACCGGCATGGTCGGCGCGCCAGCCTGCGGCGACGTGATGAAGCTGCAGATCCGCGTCGGCAAGGGCGGCATCATCGAGGACGCCCGCTTCAAGACCTACGGCTGCGGCTCGGCGATCGCGTCGTCGTCGCTCGTCACCGAATGGGTGAAGGGCAAGACGCTCGACCAGGCGCTCGACATCAGGAACACGCACATCGCGCAGGAGCTCGCGCTGCCGCCGGTGAAGATCCACTGCTCGATCCTCGCCGAGGACGCCATCAAGGCCGCGGTGGCCGACTACAAGGCGAAGCACGGCACGCAAGCCGAATCCGAGACAAAGGTCGCCGCCGACTGACATGATCACGCTGACCGAAACCGCGGCGAAGCACGTCGGCGCGCAATTCGCGCGGCGCGGCAAGGGCATCGCGTTGCGCCTCGGCGTGCGTACCACCGGCTGCTCGGGGCTCGCCTACAAGCTCGAGTTCGCCGACGAGGTGAAGCCCGAAGACCTGCGCTTCGAAAGCCACGGCGTTACCGTGGTCGTCGATCCCAAGAGCCTGCCGTATGTCGACGGCACCGAGCTCGATTTCGCGCGCGAAGGCCTCAACGAGGGCTTCAAGTTCAACAACCCCAACGTCAAGGCCGAATGCGGCTGCGGCGAGAGCTTCAACGTCTGAAGGCGGCACGGCGGATGAAAATCAGCGCGCGCAACCCGTTGGCCGTGATGGTCGCCATCGGCTGACCATCGGCGATCCCCCGTGGCGGGCGGCTCGAGGGCCGCCCGTTTCGTTCGCAGCCATGATCGACTTCGCGCACAACCACTTCGAGCTGTTCGGATTGCCGGTCCGCTTCGCTGTCGACACCACGGTGCTCGAGGAGCGTTACCGCGCGCTGCAGCGCGACGTGCATCCGGATCGGCATGTGGGCGATCCCGCCGCGCAGCGCCAGGCGCTGCAGGCGGCCGCGCGCGTCAACGAGGCGTATCGCGCGCTGAAGGATCCGGTCGAGCGCGGCCGGTACCTGTTGCAATTGCAGGGCGTCGACGCGCTCGCCGAGACCGACACCGCGCTGTCGCGCACCTTCCTCGAGACCGAGCTCGCGCGACGCGAGGCGGCGGCCGACGCCGAGACCGCCGGTGACGTCGCGGCGCTGGAAGCGATCCTCGCGGCGATCCGCCGCGAATCGGCGGCGCGCGAATCGGCGCTGGCCGAGCGCCTCGACGCCAGGGACATCGCGCAGGCGCGCGACGCCGTGCGCGAGCTCAAGTTCCTGCAGAAGGTCGCCGCCGACGTCGACGCGATGATCGCGGCGATCGACGCCTGACATGGCGCTCTTCCAGATCGCCGAGCCCGATGCGAAGCCCGTGCCGCGCGAGAAGCGGCGCGCGATCGGCATCGACCTCGGCACCACCAATTCGCTGGTGGCGACCGTGCGCAACGGCTTGCCGGTGGTGCTCGCCGACGACGCCGGGCGCCCGTTGCTGCCTTCGGTGGTGCGCTATCACGACGGCCACGCCGACGTCGGCTATGCGGCGATCGCGCAGCAGGCGGTGGATCCGGCGAACACCGTGGTCTCGGTGAAGCGGATGATGGGACGCGGTCGCGCCGACTTCGACGACGACCGCCGCTTCCCGTACCGCTTCGTCGACGCGCCGGGCATGGTCAGGATCGCCACCCGCGACGGCGTGAAGTCGCCGGTGCAGATCTCGGCGGACATCCTCGGCGCGTTGCGCGCGCGTGCCGAGGCCCAGCTCGGCGGCGCGATCGACGCCGCCGTGGTCACCGTGCCCGCGTATTTCGACGACGCGCAGCGGCAGGCCACCAAGGACGCCGCGAAGCTCGCCGGACTGCCGGTGTTGCGCCTGCTGAACGAGCCCACCGCCGCCGCCGTGGCCTACGGACTCGACAACGCGTCGCGCGGAACCTACGCGATCTTCGACCTCGGCGGCGGCACGTTCGACATCTCGATCCTCGCGCTGTCGCAGGGCGTGTTCAAGGTGCTCGCCACCAACGGCGACTCCTCGCTCGGCGGCGACGACTTCGACCATCGCGTGTTCTGCTGGATCATCGAGACGGCGAAGCTGCCGCCGCTCGATGCCCGCGACACGCGGCTGCTGCTCGCCAAGGCGCGCGAGGCGAAGGAGATGCTGACCGGCCACGACGCGGCGCCGATCGTGGCGACGCTGGCCGATGGCCGGGCGATCAACCTGATGCTGCCGGCGGCGACCTTCACGGACATCACGCGCACGCTGGTGCAGAAGACGCTGCAGCCGGTGCGGCGCGCGCTGCGCGACGCCGCGCTCGCGCCGGCCGACATCGACGGCGTCGTGCTGGTCGGCGGCGCGACGCGCATGCGCGAGATCCGCCGCGCCGTCGAGGAGCACTTCGGCCAGCCGCCGCTCACCAACCTCAATCCCGACGAGGTGGTGGCGCTCGGCGCCGCTGTGCAGGCCAACGCGCTCGCCGGCAATCGCGACGGCGACGACTGGCTGCTGCTCGACGTGATCCCGCTGTCGCTCGGACTCGAGACGATGGGAGGGCTCACCGAACGCATCGTGCCGCGCAACTCGACGATCCCGGTGACGCGCGCGCAGGAATTCACGACCTACAAGGACGGCCAGTCGGCGATGACGATCCACGTCGTGCAGGGCGAGCGCGAAAAGGTCGCCGACTGCCGCTCGCTGGCGCGCTTCGAGCTGCGTGGCATCCCGCCGATGGCCGCCGGCGCGGCGCGCATCGCGGTGACGTTCCAGGTCGACGCCGACGGCCTGCTCGCGGTGACCGCGCACGAGGCGACGAGCGGCGTCGAGGCATCGATCGAGGTGAAGCCGTCGTATGGACTCACCGACGCCGAGGTGGCGGCGATGCTGCAGGATTCGTTCGCCCACGCCGAGGCCGACATGCAGGCGCGCGCGCTGGCGGAGGCGCAGGTGGAAGCGCGCCAGCTGCTCGAAATCACCGAGCGTGCGCTCGACGTCGACGCGGCGCTGGTCGAGTCCGGCGAGCGTGCGCGCATCGATGCCGGGCTCACCGCGCTGCGCGCCGCACTCGAGGGCGACGACGCGCCTGCGCTGCGTGCCGCCGCCGATGCGCTCAATCGCGCGACCACGGCGTTCGCCGGACGGCGGATGGACCGCGACGTGCGCCGCGCGCTCGCCGGCAAGACGATCGACGCGCTCGCGCCTTCCGATCATGGCTGAGATCGCGGTCCTGCCGCATCCGGAAATCTGCCCGGAGGGCGCCACGTTCGAGGCCGAGCCGGGCAAGTCGCTGCTCGACAACCTGCTCGACCAGGGCATCGAGGTCGAGCACGCGTGCGAGAAGTCCTGCGCCTGCACCACCTGCCATGTCATCGTGCGCGAGGGCTTCGCCTCGCTGCCGGAGTCGACCGAGGACGAGGACGACCTGCTCGACCGCGCGTGGGGCCTCACACCGCAGTCGCGCCTGTCCTGCCAGGCGAAGGTGGACGGCAGCACGAAACTGGTGATCGAGATCCCGCGCTACACGATCAACTACGCGAAGGAGCGCAAATGAAGTGGACCGATTCCCGCGAGATCGGCATCGCGCTGGCCACCGCGCATCCCGGCGTCGATCCGGCCGGCGTGCGCTTCACCGATCTCATGCGCTGGGTGATCGCGCTGCCCGGCTTCGACGACGATCCGAAGCACAGCGGGGAGAAGATTCTCGAGGCGATCCAGATGGCGTGGATCGACGAGGCGGACTGAGCCTGCGACGGTCCGCCGTCGCGCGCCGCGGCAGGTAACGTTTCCAACGGAGGGGAAGCAATGTCGAAATGGGGCAGGGGTCATGGCGTGCGCATCGGCGCACGGTGGGCCGCGGCATGTTTCGCGGCGGCGATGGCGGCATCCGCGATCGCCGCCGACGCGTGGCCGTCGAAGCCGGTGAAGATCGTCGTGCCGAGTCCTCCGGGCGACGGCTCCGACATCACCGCCCGTGTCGTCGCCGACAAGCTGCAGGCGGCATTCGGCCAGCCGTTCGTCGTCGAGAACAAGCCGGGTGCGGGCGGCGTGGTCGCCGCCGAACAGGTGGCGCACGCGGCGCCCGACGGCTACACGCTGATCATGGGCAACGCCGGCTCGCATGGCATCAACGCGGCGGTATACACGAAGCTCACGTACGACGCGGTGGCGAGCTTCGCGCCTATTTCGCTGATCTCGTACTCGCCGAACGTGCTCGTGGTGAACCCCGCCTCGCCGATCCACAGCGTCAAGGACCTGATCGACGCTGCGCGCGCGGCACCCGGCACGATCGATTTCGCGTCGGGCGGGCAGGGTTCGTCGGCGCACATGTCGATGGAGCTCTTCAAGTACCTGACCAAGACCGACCTGCATCACATCCCGTACAAGGGCGCGACGCCGGCGCTGACCGACATCATCGCCGGCACCGTGCCGCTGGGCTTCTTCAACCTGCCGCCGGCGATCGGCCATATCCGTTCCGGCAAGGTGCGCGCGCTGGCGGTCACTACCGCCGAGCGCTGGCCGGGGCTGCCCGACGTGCCGACGGTCGCCGAGGCGGGTGTTCCCGGATTCGAGACCGTCGCGTGGTTCGGACTTCTCGCGCCCGCGGGTACGCCGCGGGCGGTGATCGACCTCCTCGCCGCCGAGATCCGGGCCATCGTGGCCATGCCCGACGTGCGCGCGCGCATCGAGGCCACGGGCGCGAAGGAGGTCGGCAGCACGCCGGAGGCCTTCGCCTCGCGCATCAAGGACGACGTCGCCAAATGGAAGCAGGTAGCGGCGGCGGCCAACGTGCATATCGACTGACGCAAAACCCGCGCTGCGGGCCGTCGCACGCAAACGCGCGGCGATGTTTGCGCTGCGCACCCCGTGTGGCGACCTGTGCGCGCGGCGACGAGGCGCGCGCGCAGGCGGTCAATCGAAGAGGTTGAGCACCGCGTCGAGGCCGCAGTAGTCGATCGCATGCGTCGCGTGCGCCCGTGGCGCCGGCTTCGCGTGCCAGGCGACCGATACGTCGGCGGCCTCGAGCATCGGGATGTCGTTGGCGCCATCGCCGATCGTGACCACGATGCCGCCGTCGCGACGCGCTTCGCGCGCCCATTGCGCCACGACGTCGGCCTTGGCGCGGGCGTCGAAGACCGGTCCGATGAGACGCCCGCTCAAATGCCCGTCGACGATCTCGAGCGTGTTGGCGAAGCTCGCGGTGAAGCCGAGGCGTTCGCGCAGGCGATCGGTGAAATAGGTGAAGCCGCCGGAGAGGAGCAACGTCTGCGTGCCCTGTGCGTGCAACGCGCCCAGCAGCCGCTCGGCGCCCGGCGACAGCAGGAGGCGCCGCGCGTAGACGTCGGCCAATGCGCTCGCCGGCGCGCCGGCGAGCAGCGCCACGCGCTGCCGCAGACTCTCGGCGAAGTCGATCTCGCCGCGCATCGTGCGCGCCGTGATCGCCGCCACCCGCGCCTTGATGCCCTGCGCGGCGGCGATCTCGTCGATGCATTCGATGGTGATCAGCGTCGAATCCATGTCCATCGCCACCAGGCGCACCTCTGGCAGCGGATGGCGGGCATCGATGCGCGCGACGTCGACGTTCGTGGCGGCGCAGGCTTGCGCCACGCCGGCATCCGACTCGACGTCGACGAGGCGGCAGGCGTCGTTGGCCGCGCGCGTCAGCGGCAGCACGCCCTGCGCGCCGGTGAGCGCAACCAGCGTGTCGACCTCGTCGGAGGCGAGGTGCGCGGCCTGCAGGACCAGGTCCACGCAGCGTCAGCGGCGGCCGCGCTTCGGCGGTGCGGCAGTCTTGGTGCGCGGCGGGAGATCCTCGCGCGACAGCGGCTGCGACACGCTCGGGCGGCCGTGCGACGCGGCGGGCGTTCGCCCGCCTGCCGCGGGCTTCCCGCGAGGCGCGCCACCCGATGCCACGGGCGCTTCGGCGTCGGCCAGCACGAAGTCGATCTTCGACGTGTCGAGGTCGACGCGCGCCACGCGCACCGTGATGCGGGCGCCCAGGCGCCACGCCGCGCCGCTGCGCTCGCCCCGGAGCTCGTGGCGCGCCGCTTCGTAGCGGAAGTAGTCGCGGCCCAGCTCCGTGATGTGCACGAGGCCGTCGACATTGAGCTCGTCGAGCGTGACGAAGAGGCCGAAGCTCGTGACGCCGCTGACCGTGCCGGCGAACACCTCGCCGATGCGGTCGCGCATGAAGAAGCACTTGAGCCATGCCTCGACGTCGCGCGTGGCGTCGTCGGCGCGGCGCTCGGTCAGCGAGCAATGCACGCCGAGCTCGTTCCACGTGGCGCCCGCCGGCACGTATCGCGCGCCGGCGATCACCGCCTTGATCGCGCGGTGGACGAGCAGGTCGGGATAGCGGCGGATCGGCGACGTGAAATGCGCATAGGCGTCGTAGGCGAGGCCGAAATGGCCGACGTTGTCCGGACGGTATTGCGCCTGCTGCAGCGATCGCAGCATCACCGTCTGCAGCAGCGCCTGGTCGGGCCGGCCCTCGATCTTGCGCATCAGCCTCGCATAGTCCATCGCCGTCGGCGCGTCGCCGCCGCCGAGCTCGAGCGCAGCGCTGGCGAGGAATGCCTTCAGCTGCACCAGCTTTTCCGGCGTGGGGCCGGCGTGCACGCGGTACAGCACCGGCTGCTTGTGCGCCGCGAGGAAATCGGCCGCGCAGACGTTGGCCGCGAGCATGCATTCCTCGATCAGCTTGTGGGCGTCGTTGCGCGGCGCGGGCACGATGCGCTCGATCTTGCCGCGCGCGTCGAAGACGAGTGCCAGCTCGACGGTGTCGAAGTCGATCGCGCCGCGTGCCTCGCGCGCCTGCACCAGCACCTTGTACAGCGCGTAGAGGTTGCGCAGGTGCGGCAGCAGCGCTTTCGCCCGCGGGTCGGAAGGCGGCGCGGGCGAATCGAGCCAGCTCCACACCTCGTCGTAGGTCAGGCGTGCCCGCGAGTGGATGACGGCAGGAAAGAAGCGGTGCGCGCCGATCGCGCCGCCGGCGTCGATCGTCATCTCGCACGCCATGCACAGGCGATCGACATCGGGCTTGAGCGAGCAGAGCTCGTTCGACAGCGCTTCCGGCAGCATGGGGATGACGCGCCGCGGGAAGTACACCGAGTTGCCGCGCTCGCGCGCGTCGCGGTCCAGGGCGCTGCCGTCCTTGACGTAATGCGAGACGTCGGCGATCGCGACCACCAGGCGGAAGCCGCTGCCCTTGCGCTCGCAGTACACGGCGTCGTCGAAGTCGCGCGCAGTCTCGCCGTCGATCGTGACGATCGGCAGGTGCGTCAGGTCCTCGCGTCCCTTGCGGTCGGCGGCGCGCACTTCCGCCGGCAACCGCTTCGCCTCGCGCTCCGCATCGGCCGAGAACACGAACGGCAGCGCATGCTTGCGCAACGCGATCTCGATCTCCATGCCGGGGTCGGTGATGCCGCCCAGCACCTCCTTCACCCGCGCCACCGCCTCGCGCTCGGGGCCCGGCTGCTCGATGATCTCGGCGACGACGACGTCGCGTGCGCGCGCCGTGCCACGCTCGCCTTCGGGCACCAGCAGGTCCTGGCTGATGCGGCGGTTCTCGGCGACCACGAACCACACGCCGCGCTCCTCGTGCAGGCGGCCGACGACCTCGCGCGTGCGGCGCTCCAGCACCTCGACGATCTCGCCTTCGCGCCGGCCGCGGCGGTCGACGCCGGTCTCGCGCACCGCGGCGCGATCACCGTGCAGCACCTTGTGCATCTCGCGCGGCGCGAGGTAGAAGTCCTCGCCGCCGGCGTCCGGCACGAGGAAACCATAGCCATCGGGATGGCCGGTGACGGTGCCGGCGACGACGTCGATCTTCTGCGCGACGCACAATGCGCCCTTGCGGTTGGCGATGACCTCGCCGCGCCGCATCAGCGCATCCAGCGCAGCGTCGAACGCCGCGCGCTGGCGGCGGCCGATGTCCATCTGCGCCGCGAGCTCGGCGGCGTCGATCGGCACGCCGATGTCGGTGAGGCGCGAGAGCAGGGCCGCGGCGTCGATCGTGCCGGCGATGGGTGCGTCAGGTGTCTTGCGCGTTTTTGACACTGCTTGAAAGGCCAAGTAAAATAACGAGTTGCAGTCGCCCAGATGGCGGAATTGGTAGACGCACCAGGTTCAGGTCCTGGCGGTGGCAACACTGTGGAGGTTCGAGTCCTCTTCTGGGCACCACGATTATCCCGCGCAACGCTTCGCGGCGGCCGCTGATGTTCGCGCGCCGCCTGGGGCGCCCCCGGCGTCATGCGCACGCGACGCCGCGCGCTGTTTCAGCCGACCGCCTTCACCGCGTTCGCGACATGCGCGAGGCGGGTATCGAGCTCCACCGCATCGAGATGGTCGTAGACCTCGAACGGCTGCTGGATCCACGGGCTGTCCGCGAGATATTCGACGTGGAAGTCCGGGCGATACACCGAGCACGCCTTCCACCACAGCACCGCGGTCTTCATCTCGCGAATCGCCGGGAAGCGCTGCGGCAGCGTCCTCGCTACCGCCTCGAGCGTGTGGCCGGAATCCACCATGTCGTCCACCAGCAGCACGCGATCGCCGAGCGTGGGCCGCGTCATCGTCATGTGCTCGGCGATCACCAGCTCGCCACGCACGGTGCCGCCGTCGGCGGCATAGGAATGCGTCGACAGGATCGCCAGCGGCATGTCGAAGATCCGCGACAGCACGTCGCCGACGCGCAGGCCTCCGCGCGCGATGCAGATGATCTGGTTGAACGCAAATTCCGAATGATGCACGTGGGCGGCCAGCCGCTCGACGAGCACCCGGTATTGCTCCCAGCTGACGTCGAGCCTCATCGCGCGTGTCTCCGGTGGCGTGGCGGCGGCGTTGGGCGATCTCAATGAAACGGATGATGCACGAGAATCGTCTCGTCGCGGTCGGCGCCGGTGGAGACGATCGCGATCGGCACGCCGGTCAGCGCCTCGATGCGGCGCAAATAGTCGCGCGCGTGGGCGGGCAGGTCGTCGAACGACGTCGCGCCGACGGTGCTCTCGCTCCATCCCGGCAGCGTCTCGTAGACCGGCTTGCAGCGGGAAACCGCCTCGGCGCCGCTGGGCATGCGGTCGACGCGCGCGCCGTCGGCGAGGTAGTGCGTGCAGATGCGGATCTCGGGCAGTCCGTCCAGCACGTCGAGCTTCATGATGCACTGGCCGTCGACGCCGGACAGCTCGAGCGAGCGTGCGAGTGCGGGGATGTCGAGCCAGCCACAGCGGCGCGGGCGGAGGGTGACCGAGCCGAATTCGTTGCCGCGCTTGGCGAGGCGCGCGCCGGTGTCGTCGTGGAGCTCGGTGGGAAACGGGCCCTCGCCGACACGCGTCGTATAGGCCTTGGTGATGCCGAGCACGTAGTCGAGCATCCGCGGGCCGATGCCGCTGCCGGGCGCCGCGGCGCCGGCGATGCAGTTCGAGCTGGTGACGAACGGATACGTGCCGTTGTCGACATCGAGCAGCGCGCCCTGCGCGCCTTCGAACAGCAGCGAGTCGCCGCGCGCGCGGGCCTGCTGGATGAGGTGCGCGACGTCGCCGATCATCGGCACGATGTCCGCCGCCAGCGCCAGCGTCGCGTCGCGCGTCGCCGCAAACGGCACCGGCGGCGCCTTCCAGAACTGGGTCAGCACGAAGTTGTGGTATTCGAGCACGCGCTCGAGCTTGGCCGCGAAGCGGTCGGGATAGGCGAGGTCCTGGATGCGCAGCGCGCGGCGCGCGATCTTGTCCTCGTACGCGGGACCGATGCCGCGCCCGGTGGTGCCGATCTTGCCGTCCGCCGCGGATTCACGCGCCTGGTCGAGCGCCGCGTGATAGGGCAGCACCAGCGGGCACGCCGGCGAGATCTTGAGGCGCGACCGCACGTCGACCCCGGCGCCTTCGAGCTCGCCGATCTCGGTCATCAGCGCCTGCGGCGACACGACCACGCCATTGCCGATCCAGATCGCCACGCCGGGGTGGAGCACGCCCGATGGGATGAGCCGCAGGATCGTCTTCTTGCCGGCGATCACCAGCGTATGGCCGGCATTGTGTCCGCCCTGGAAGCGCACCACTGCGTGCGTGTGCTCGGCGAGCCAGTCGACGATCTTGCCCTTGCCCTCGTCGCCCCATTGCGTGCCGATCACGACGACGTTCTTGCCCATGATGTCCGTTTGGTTGGCTGCTGGAATCGGGTGAACGCGCGGCGTCAGCCGCGCGCGACGACGTCGGCGAGTTGCCGCAGGTCGAGCGTGAAGCCGGTGGCCGGGCGTGCGCGGCCGAACGCACGGCCGATGCCGTCGTAGCGGCCGCCGTTGCCGATCGCGCCCGCTTCGCCCGCGGTGAACACCGAAAACGTCGCGCCGTTGTGGTAATGATAGCCGCGCAGGTCGGCGAGATCGATGTGCAGCGCCTCGACCTCGGACTCGGCCGCGCGCGCGAGCGTTGCAAGCGACGCCAGCGCGTTGGCGATCGCCGGCACGTCGGGCAGCTCGCGCGCGGCCCCCGCCAGCACCTCGTCCGCCGGGCCGTACAGTCGCGGCAGCGCACGCAGCGCGTCGCGCCAGGCCGCGGGCAGGCGCGCGGTCAGCGCCTCGACCGCCGGCGCGTCCTTGGCGCGCATGGCGTCGAACATCTCGCTGTCGTCGCCGTTGTTGCCGATGCCGGCGCCATTGGCCAGCGCGCGATAGACGGCGACATGGCCGAGGTCGAGGTGCAGGCTCGCCACGCCGGCCGCCGACAGCGTCGACAGGATCAGCGCGATCACTTCCTGGTCGCCGGCGATGCCGGGCTCGCCGAAGAGCTCGGCGCCCACCTGGATCACCTCGCGCGTGGCGCCCGCGCCGCCCGCCCGCGTGCGCAGCACGCTGCCGGCGTAGCACAGGCGGGTGATGCCCGCGGCGTTGAGGAGGTGCGCGTCGATGCGCGCGATCTGCGGGGTGATGTCGGCGCGCAGCGCGAGCATTCGTCCCGACAGCGGATCGACCATCTTGAACGTCTGCAGCTCGAGGTCGCGGCCGGTGCCGGTGGCCAGCGACTCGACGTGCTCGATCAGCGGCGGTTGCACCAGCGCATAGCCGTGCGCGGCGAAATGGTCGAGGAGCACACGCCGCAGCTGCTCGACACGGATCGCCTCGGCGGGCAGCAGGTCCTCGATGTGCTCGGGGAGCAGCCAGTTACGCATGGATGACGACGAGCAGCGAGAGGATGCCGACGACGATCGACGCGAGCCCGATGAAGCGCAGCTGGCCGTCGGACAGCGCGGTCATCCGCCGGAACGCCTCGCGCCAGATCGTCGGCGCGGCGAACGGCAGCAGGCCCTCGATCACGAGCACCAGCGCGAGCGCCGTCCACAGCGAATGGGTGATCGCCATCGTTCGCGTCCCGCCGGCGCTATTTGGCGCGGGTCTCGCGTCCGGCGGTGGCGCCGGGCGTGCGGAAATAGCGGAAGAGCTCGCTGTTGGGGTCGAGCACCAGCATGTCGCCCTTGCTGCGGAACGTCGCGCGGTAGGTCTCGAGGCTGCGATAGAAATCGTAGAACTCGGGATTGATGCCGTAGGCGTCGGCGTAGATCGCCGACGCCCGCGCGTCGCCCTTGCCCTTGAGCGCCTGCGACTGCTTGTAGGCATCGGCGAGGATCACCTGGCGCTGGCGGTCGGCGTCGGCGCGGATCTTCTCCGATTCGGCGCCGCCCTGCGAGCGCAGCTCGTTGGCGACGCGGCGGCGCTCCGACTCCATCCGCTGGTATACGGGGCCGGTGACGTCAGGCGGCAGCTCGACGCGGCGCAGCCGCACGTCGACGACCTCGACGCCGATCGCCTTGGCGTCAGCGTTGGCCTTCTCGCGCGTGGTCTGCGTGATCTTGTCGCGCTCGCTGGAGATCGCCGCGTGCACGTCGCGCTTGTTGAATTCCTCGGCGAGTATCGAGCGTACCGTCTGCCCGAGGCGCCGGCGCGCCGCTTCCTCGTCGCCCCGCACCGAACGGTAGTACTGCTTGACGTCGGTGATCCGCCACAGCACGATGAAGTCGACCAGCAGCGGCTTCTTCTCCGACGTGGTCATGCGATCGGGCTCGGGATTGTCGAGCGTGAGGATGCGCCGGTCGTAGGTGCGCACGTTCTGCAGCAGCGGGATCTTGGTGTAGAGCCCGGCCTCGGTCTTGGTGTCGACGATCTCGCCGAGCTGGAACTTGATCGCGTATTTCGTCTGGTCGACGGTGTACAGCGACTGCGATGCCACGAGCAGCAGCGCGACGAGGAAGGCGACGATCGGCATCGTGCGCATGTCAGCGTCCCTCGCGGTTGCGCAGCGCGTCGCGGCCGCGCGGATCGGCCGACGGCGACGTGTCGGACGGCACCACCGGGGCGTTGCGCACGGTGGTCGTCGGCGCTCCGGGCGGAGTCGACTCGGGGGCGGGCGCCGCGGCCTGCGACAGGAGCTTGTCGAGCGGCAAGTAGATGAGGCTCTGGCCGCTCTTCTGGTCCACCAGCACCTTGCTCGTGTTGCCGAGCACCGATTGCATCATGTCCTGGTACAGGCGCTCGCGCGTGACCGCCGGCGCCTTCTGGTACTCGGTGTAGATCTGGCGAAAGCGCGAGGCGTCGCCGTCGGCGCGCTGCACGACTTCGGCCTGGTAGCCCTGCGCCTCCTCGAGCAGGCGAGCCGCGGCGCCGCGCGCGCGCGGGATGACGTCGTTGGCGTAGGCCTGGCCCTCGTTGATGAAGCGCTCGCGGTCCTGCCCCGCCTTGACCGCATCGTCGAACGCCGCCTGCACCTTCTCCGGCGGCTGCACGCTTTGCAGCGTGACCTTCTGCACCGATACGCCGGTGCCGTAGAGGTCGAGCATCTGCTGCATCAGCTGCTCGGTCTGCCGGGCGATCTGCTCGCGGCCCTCGTACAGCGCCGAATCCATCTTGCTGTGGCCGATCACCTCGCGGATCGCGCTCTCGGCGACGAACGCCACGATCTGGTCGGGGCGGCTCGTGTTGAAAACCCAGTCCTCGGCGCTCTTGAGGTTGTATTGCACGGCGAATTGGACGTCGATGATGTTCTCGTCGTCCGTGAGCATCACCGCTTCCTTGTCGACCTTGTTCTTGGGCGTGTTGCGATAGCCGATCTCGATGGTCTTCACCTGCGAGAAGTCGACGACGTCGACCGCCTCGATCGGCACCGGAAGGTGCCAGCGCGCGCCCGGCAGCGTCGTCTCGACGTACTTGCCGAAGCGCGTGACGACGCCGCGGCGGCCCTCGTCGACGATGTAGAAGCCGCTGGCGAACCAGACGACGATCACCAGCGCGACGACGAGCGCGGCGCCGCCGAAGCGCAGACCGTTGCCGCCGGGTCCGCCGTCTTCGCCGCGCGGGCGCTGGCCGAAAAGCGTGCCCAGGCGGCGCGCGAAGTTGCGCCAGATCTCGTCCAGGTCGGGTGGGCCGCCCTGGGCGCTGTTGCGCTTTCCCCACTGAGGATCGTTGAGCGACATGTGTGCGGACGGTCGGTTCCGTGCCTGAAGAAAGCCGGTCGATGGCGATCGGCTGGGTGGTCCGTCAGTTGGCGAGTACGGCGGTTGGGTGAACCGTCAGTTGGGCAACCCGTCGGGCGGGCGATCCGGCGTCGCTGTGGTGCGCATGGGCCACGCCGAGGTTCAAGGAGTTGCGCGAATCGCTTCGCACGCGCTTGCGGCATCGTCCGCGGCGGCGACGGGGCGCGCGAAGCGCTCGCGCAACGCCGCCTTCAGGTCCGCGCAACCCTCCCCGGTCAGTGCGCTCAAACGGACCGACGTGATGGTACCACAGCCATCGCGCTCGACGCCCGGCGCGAGGCCCGCGGCGTCGGCCTTGTTGAGGATGCGGATGCGCGGTACTTCGCCGGCACCGATCTCGTCGAGCACGGCGTCCACGGCGTCGTCCTGCGCGGCGCGCGTGGCCGATGCGGCGTCGACCACCTGCAGCAGCAGGTCGGCGTCGGCAGCCTCGGCGAGCGTGGCACGGAATGCCGCCACGAGATCGTGCGGCAGGTCGCGGATGAAGCCGACGGTATCGGACAGCACGACGGCGTGCGCGCCTGGCATGTCGAGACGGCGCAGCGTGGTGTCGAGCGTCGCGAAGAGCTGGTCGGCGACGTGCACACGGCCGCCCGTCATCCGGTTGAACAGCGTCGACTTGCCGGCGTTGGTATAGCCCACCAGCGCGACCGTACGCACTGCGTTGCGTTTGCGCGTGCGGCTCTGCACGTGCCGCGACGTGGCGACTCGCGCGATGCGCTGCTTGATCAGCCGCACGCGGCGCGCGATCAGGCGGCGGTCGGTCTCGAGCTGCGTTTCGCCCGGGCCGCGCAGGCCGATGCCCCCCTTCTGCCGCTCGAGGTGGGTCCAGCCGCCGGCGAGGCGGGTGGCGAGATGCGCGAGCTGGGCGAGCTCGACCTGCAGCTTGCCCTCGGCGCTGCGCGCACGCAGCGCGAAGATGTCGAGGATGAGGCTGACGCGGTCGACCACCCGCGCGCCAAGCGCCGTCTCGAGGTTGCGCTGCTGCACGCCCGACAGCGGATGGTCGAAGATGACGATGTCGGCGCCGGTGGCCTCGCGCAGCGCGGCGATCTCGGCGACCTTGCCGCTGCCGGCGAACAGCGCCGCGTCGGGCCGCGCGCGCCTGCCGCGCACTTCGCCGACGACCTCGGCGCCGGCCGACGCGGCGAGCGCCTTGGCTTCGGCGACTCGGGCGTCGGCGTCGCCGCCGCCGAAGTCGATCTCGACGACGAGCGCTCGCGCACCGCCCTGCGGGCGCTCAAACATGGAGGAGGGCATCTGTCCGCAGATGGCGGCGGCGGGGCCCGGATTCAATGCGCGGATGATGCGATCCGCGCCGGCAGGCCGCGCCGCGGCGTGCGGTACTTAGGTCTCGGCGTCGCCGTTGGGATGATGCGGCATCGCCACCGGCCGCGACGGCACGACGGTGGAGATCGCGTGCTTGTAGACCATCTGCGTGACGGTGTTCTTGAGCAGTACGACGTACTGGTCGAACGATTCGATCTGGCCCTGCAGCTTGATGCCGTTGACGAGGTAGATCGACACCTGGACGTGTTCCTTGCGCAGCGTGTTCAGAAACGGGTCTTGTAGCATTTGCCCTTTGTTGCTCATCGGGAGCTCCTCTGTTCTTGTGACCGCCTCATGAGGTTGCACGCTTTCGCCCGCGGCCGGCATTCGCCCGCTGCGTGCGCGGCCGTTGCGTACGGCGTGCTGCGGAGTCCGCATAGGGATTGACGCCAGTCTTGAATTGTATCCTAAGCGGGGTGCCGCGCAGTTTGAACGCCGCGCTGAAGAAATGTTCCAGATAGCGGCGATACGCGTCGGGGACGGACCCCAGCGACGAGCCGTGGATGATGATCAGCGGCGGGTTGTGGCCGCCCTGGTGCGCGTAGCGCAGCTTCGGCCGCACCATCCCGGCGCGCGGCGGCTGCTGTCGCGCGACCGCCTCGATCAGCGCGCGCGTGAGCCGCGGCGTGGGCATCCTCGCCATCGCCGCCTTGTACGCCTGGTCAACCGCGGCCAGCAATGCCTTGAGTCCCTTGCCTTCGCGCGCGCTGATGAACGCGTGGTCGGCGAAGTCGAGGAACGCGAGCTTGCGCGCGATGTCGCGCTTCACGGCGTCGCGCGCATCGGCGTTCGCGCCGTCCCACTTGTTCACCGCCACCACCAGCGCGCGTCCGGCCTCGAGGATGTAGCTCGCGATGTGCGCGTCCTGCTCGGCGACGTCGGTAGTGGCGTCGAGCAGCAGCACCACGACGTTGGCATCCTCGATCGCCTGCAGCGTCTTCAGCACCGAGAATTTCTCGATCGTCTGCGTCACCTTGCCGCGCCGGCGCACGCCCGCGGTGTCGATCAGCGTGTAGTGGCGCGCGCCGACGTCGAAGTCGAGATGGATCGAGTCGCGCGTGGTGCCGGGCTCGTCGAACGCGATGACGCGCTCCTCGCCGAGCAGCGCGTTGACGAGCGTCGACTTGCCGACGTTGGGACGGCCGACGATCGCCACCTTGACGCGATCGCCTTCGGCGGGTTCGGCATCGTCCCCGGCGACCGGGGGGAGGCGCGCCTCGATCGCGTCGACCAGCGCGCCCACGTTTTCACCATGCGCGGCGGCAATCGGGAGCGGCTCGCCCATGGCGAGCTCGTGGAACTCGGCGGCGGCGCGGTCGCGGTCGAGCCCCTCGGTCTTGTTGACGGCCAGGATCACCTCGCGGCCGGCCCGCCGCAGCCGATCGGCGATCGCCTTGTCCTGTCCCGTGACGCCATCGCGTCCGTCGACGATGAAGACCACGACGTCCGCCTCCGCGATCGCGGTTTCGGCCTGGCGCGCCATCTCCCGCTCGATGCCGCCTTGCGCCACCGGCTCGAAGCCGCCGGTGTCGATGACCAGGAACGCGCGTGCGCCACCGCGGGCGCGGCCGTAGTGGCGGTCGCGCGTGAGCCCGGGAATGTCGTGGACCAGCGCGTCGCGCGTGCGCGTCAGGCGATTGAACAGCGTCGACTTACCGACGTTGGGGCGACCGACCAGCGCGACGGTGGGCAGCATCGCGCCCGCCCGGTCAGCGTATGCCGACGCTGAAGACCGTGCCGTTGAGCGATTGCCAGACGGCGCCGGTGGCGCTCGCGGCGGGTTGCGTTGCCGGGGCCGAGCCGTCGGTGGCGACGCGCCCGGCATAGGTGCCGTCGGCCGCGGCGAGCAGGTGCAGCCAGCCCTGGATGTCGACCGCGCCGACATAGTCGCCGACGATCTGCGGGCCGCCGATCCGCCGGCCCTTCAGCACGTCCTGCTTCCACAGCGTCGCGCCGGTCGACTTGTCGAGCGCCTGGATGGTTCCCGAGTCCTCGGTGACGTAGAAGTTCTTCACGTCCTGCGTCATGCCGCCGTAGCTCGCGATGTCGCGCGACCAGACGCTGGTTCCGCGGATGGCGTCGAAGCAGACGGTGCGCCCCTGGAATGCCGTGGCGCAGACGTTGCGACCATCGATCAGCGGGGGACTCGTGACGTCGGCGATGCGCTCGAGCTCGGTGGCACCCTTCGGCACCGCGACCGCGGCCTCCCAGCCGACGATGCCGTTGGTGGCGTCGAGCGCCACCAGGCGTCCGCCGGCGGTGCCCACGAATGCGCCGCCATGGCTGACCGTCGCCGGCGCGCTGTTGCGCACGATCAGCGGCGGGCTCTGGCGCTGGTAGACCCAGCGCGTCTTGCCGTCCTTGGTGTCGAGCGCGAATACGCGACCGTCGCCCGCATAGACGACGGCGATGCCGCTGCCAACGGCCGGCGGTGCCGTGACTTCGCTCGATACCTTGGCCTTCCACGCGATCTTGCCGTCGGGCGACACGGCGACGACGTCGCCGAATTCGGTGCCGACGACCGCCACCGTGGCATCGGCGCCGACGCCCGCGGACAGCCGCATGTCGACGCTGATTCGCCACACGACGCGACCGGTGGCGGGGTCGAGGCGCACCAGCGTGCCGTCGGCAGCGGCGGCGTAGATGGCATCAGGGGTCACCGCCGGCGTGAAGCCGGGGGGCACCTTGCCGACGCTCGCCTGCCAGTTGATCGTCGGCGTCACCTTGGGAACGAGATCGGGCATCGGGCCGGGCTTGTTGCGACTGCTGAACCAGCCGAGCGTCCACGGCGCCGGAATCGAAGGCATCCACGACGTCAGCGTCGAGCAGCCGCCGAGCGCGGCGGCGGCGACGGCGCACACGAGCGCACGACGCATCATGGCTTGGCGCCGTCTTTCGGCGCCGCGGGTGCGCCAGCGGGCGTGCCCGGCGCAGCAGGCTGCGGCTGCGCGGCCGGCGGAGTCGTCGGCGCCGCCGCCGCCGGCGCTGCGGGCGGCGCGCCGGCGGTGCCCGCTGCCGCGTTGCCGCCGCCCTTGAATGCGGCGGCGGCCATCGGCGGCTGTGGCGCTTCGCCGCCTCCGATGGCGTGGAATTTCACCTCGACATAATTTCGATAAGCCGAGCGCACATCGAACTTCGCGAGCGCGGTCTCGTAGGCCTTGCGCGCGTCGTCCTTGCGTCCCGCGGCGACCAGGGCATCGCCGCGCAGGTCGGCATACAGGGCGGTGAACGCGTCGTCGGTCTTGGCGTCGAGGAGCTTCAGCGCCTCGTCGGGCTTGCCGTCGTCGAGCCATGTCTCGGCCAGGCGATAGCGCGCCACCTGGGCCAGGTCGTTGTCGCCCGCGCGGTCCATCGCCCATTGCAGCCGCGCGCGCGCCCCGGCCTTGTCGCCGGCGTCCCACAGGATCTTGGCGTCGAGCAGTGCGGCGCGCGGCGCGTAGGGCGTGCTCGCATAGCGGTCGGTGAGCTGCGCCATCGCCTCCTTGGCCTTGGCGGCGTTGTCGTTGCGCGCCGCGTCCTGCACCGCGCTGTACAGCGCCGACGCGGCGTCGAGATGACCGGCCTCGTACCAGCGCCAGCCCTGCCAGCCGAGATAGACGACGCAGCCGGCGATGACGACGCTCGCCACGCGATTGCCGTGGCGTGCCCACCAGGCTTTGAGTTCGTCGAGTTGTTCCTGCTCTTCCAGATCGTAGACAGCCATTGGTTTTCCAGTGAAGCGTGAAGGTATGTCAGGCGGCGAACGCAGCGACGCGTGCAGCGATCTCGCCCGCAGGCACGGCGGATTGCTCGGCGGCGAGGCGCAGCGGCTTCAGCGTCACGGTGCCCGCGGCGATCTCGTCGTCGCCGACGATGAGCGCGACGGCGGCGCCGCTCGCGTCGGCTTTCTTCATTTGCGACTTGAAGCTGCCGCCGCCGGCGTTGACGACGACGGCATGACCCTGGTCGCGCAGCGTCTCGGCGACGCGCTGCGCGAATGCGGCGGCGGCGGTGCCCGCATGCACGACATAGGCGAGCGGCGCATCGGTCGCCGCCGCGCCGGCGGCCTGCAACAGCAGCACCAGGCGCTCCATGCCGCAGCCGAAGCCGCAGGCCGGCGTGGGCTTGCCGCCCAGCTCGGCGAACAGGCCGTCGTAGCGGCCGCCGCCCGCGACCGTGCCCTGCGCGCCAAGCGCGCCGCTCACCCATTCGAACACGGTGCGGTTGTAGTAGTCGAGGCCGCGCACCAGGCGGGCGTCGACCTCGTAGGCGATGCCCGCGGCATCGAGCGCGGCGCGCACACCGTCGAAGTGGGCGCGCGCCGGTTCGCCGATGCGATCGATCAGCTTCGGCGCGGCGGCGATGACGTCCTGCATTGGCGGATGCTTGGAATCGAGGAGGCGCAGCGGATTGGTGTGCAGGCGGCGCCGCGCGTCGTCGTCGAGCACGTCGCGATGGCGCTCGAACCATTCGATCAGCGTCGCGCGATAGCGCAGGCGGTCGTCGGCATCGCCGATCGAGTTGATCCGCAGGCTGACGTCGGCGAGCCCGAGCACGCGCCACAGCCGTGCCAGCATGACGATCTGCTCGGCGTCGACGTCGGGGCCGGCGAAGCCCAGTGCCTCGACGTCGAGCTGGTGGAATTGCCGGTAACGGCCTTTCTGCGGGCGCTCGTGGCGGAACATGGGGCCCGCTGTCCACACGCGTTGCGCACGCTCGTACGTGAGGCTGTGCTCGATCGCCGCGCGCACGACGCCGGCGGTGGCTTCCGGCCGCAGCGTCAGGCTGTCGCCGGAGAGCTTGTCGGCGAACGTGTACATCTCGTGCTCGACGATATCGGTGGCGTTGCCGATGCCGCGCACGAACAGCGGCGTCGACTCGACGATCGGCACGCGGATGTTGCGATAGCCGTATTGCGCGAACACCGTGCGCGCCGCGTCCTCCAGGCGCTGCCACAGCGGCGCCTCGTCCGGCAGCACGTCGTTCATGCCGCGCACCGCCTGCAGCCGTGCGCGGCCGGCGCCCTCGGCGATGCTGCGCGGCGCGGTCGCCTCTGCGGGAGGCTTGTCGGTCGTGCTCATCGCTCGCACCTAGCGCAGCGTCAGCCGCGCGACGTTCTGGCGGGCATGGGGTGCGAGGTCGACGTGCGTGCCGCGGAAGGTGACGTCGACCTCGCCGGCATTGCCGACGACGAGGTCGATCGGCGGCGCGGCATCGAGGGCGCGGGCCGTGCCGGCGCTGCCCGTCATCGTCAGGATGCTGGTGCCGTTCGCGTCCTTGACGTCGACCCATGAGGTGCCGCGGAAGACGATCTCGAGCGTCGAGGCGCGCGGCGCCGCCGCAGCGTCGGTGCGTGCGCCGTCGACGCCGGCGCCGCGGCCGGGCGCGGAAGCCGGATCACTGCCGCTTGCGGGCACCGGGGCGGACGTTTGCATCATTGCCGGTCGCAGCGTTGCGGTGCCGTCTGTGGCGGCGCTCATGTCCCCCGCGCGACTCTCGACCGCGTTCGCCAGAGGCGCCGCCGTGGCCGCGCCGTCGCTGTTGGCCACGGGCGCCGGGGTGTCAGCGGACGACTGCGGCGAGGACGGCGCGGGCGCCGCGGGGTTGGGCAGCTGCTGGCCGTCGACCGAAGGCGATGCGCCCGGCGCGGCGGGCGTCGCGTCGCGCGGCGCCGCAGATGCCGGCGCCTCGGTCGACGCGCCCGGCGCCGCCGGCGGTGCGCGCAGCTTCTCGTAACTGACGGCCACGGCGATGATCGCAGCCAGCGCGAGCGCGATCGCCCACCCGGCGATCGACTTCGGACGCGCACGCTCGTTGGGAATCTCGCCCATCGCGCGGTGCGTGTTCGCGAGGTGCGGGTGCGACAGGCCGGGATCGGCTTCGGCATCGGGCAGTGCCGCGAGCACCTTGTCGGCGTCGACGTCGAGGAAGCGCGCGTAGTTGCGCATGAAGCCGCGCACGAACGTGCGCCCCGGCAGCGCCGCGAAGTCGCCGGACTCCAGCGCGCGCACCTGGCGCGGCGCGAGCTTCAGCTGCGCGGCCACGGCGTCGACCGACAGGCCCGCCGATTCGCGCGCCTGCGCGAGCATCGCCCCGGCGTCGCGTGGCGTCGGCGGTGTTGCCGCCAGCGGCGTGTCGTCGTCGGCCGGCATCAGCAGTCCTTGCCATCCATGTTCTGCGCCTCCGGCGACTGCGGGAAGCGGTTCTTGAGCTGCTGCACGTACGAATCCTCGGATTGCTGGTCGCCCTTGCGGCGTTCGATGCACATGCCGAGGTAGAGCGCCTGCGGCGGCGCATTGTTCTGCGCCATCACCGTGCGCATCAGCGCGCGCGCGGTGTCGTAGTCGTGCTCGCGGTACTTGAGCAGCGCGAGGTTGTACGCGGCGCTGGTGTCGAGCGGCTTCAGCGACAGCGCGCGCCGGAAGTACTCCTCGGCCTCGGCGTTCTTGCCGAGCACGACGCTGCACTTGCCGGCGTTGGTGAGCGCGATCTCCGGCGTCTTGTACAGCGGGTCGCGCGCGGCGATCTCGAACTCGGGGATCGACTGCGCCGCCCGCCCGTGCGAGCACAGGAACGCGCCCCAGTTGTGATGCAGCTCGGAGTCGTTCGGCGACATCGACAGCGCGCGCTGGAAGTTCGCCTCGGCCTTGTCCGCCTCGCCGATCATCGTGTAGACGAGGCCGTAGACGTTGTAGATGCGCGGGTAGCTCGGGTCGTCGTTTTCCGCCATCTTGAGTTCGTCGAGCGCGACGTTCATCTGCCCGCGCTCGTAATAGCCGGCGGCGAGCTCGGTATGCAGCTCCGCCTTGCGGCGCGGCGTGACCGGCGGCGTCGGCGCGAGCTGCACCTGCGGCTGCTCGATGCGCGGCACGTCCGGTTGCGAGGGCTTGGACGCGCAGCCGGCGAGCGCGAAGGGAACGGCGGCGACGAGGAGGGCGATGCGGCGCATGCGAGTCTTCCGTGAGCTAGTGGGTGGCGATCGGCACCACGCGCGAGGCGAGCGGGCGCTTGACGCGGTTGTGCACCTTGCCGGCGAGCTGGCCGCAAGCGGCGTCGATGTCGTCGCCGCGCGTCTTGCGGATCGTGGCGACGATGCCGGCGTCCTGCAGGATGTCGCGGAACGCGAGCATGCGCGCGCGAGGCGAGCGGCGGAACTCGCTGCCGGGAAACGGATTGAACGGGATCAGGTTGAGCTTGCAGGGCACATCGCGCACCAGCGCGACGAGCTCGTGCGCGTGCGCGGGCTGGTCGTTGACGCCGTCGAGCATCACGTACTCGAAGGTGACGAAGTCGCGCGGCGCGTAGGCGAGGTAGCGGCGGCAGGCGGCGAGCAGCGTCGCCAGCGGGTGCACGCGATTGATCGGCACCAGGCGATCGCGCAGCGCGTCGTTGGGCGCGTGCAGGCTCACCGCGAGGGCCACCGGCGCCTCCTGCGCGAGGCGATCGATCGCCGGCACGATGCCGGACGTCGACAGCGTGACCCGGCGGCGCGACAGGCCGTAGGCATTGTCGTCGGTGAACACGCGCAGCGCGCGCACCACGGGCTCGAAGTTGGCGAGCGGCTCGCCCATGCCCATCATCACGACGTTGGTGATGGGCGCGCGGCCGGCCTCGACCCATGGCGCCGTCGCGCCTTCGGCGAGCAGCACGCGGTTGGCGTGCCACAGCTGGCCGACGATCTCGGCGGTCGAGAGGTTGCGGTTGAAACCGCCCTTGCCGGTGGAGCAGAACGCGCAGTCGAGCGCGCAGCCGGCCTGGGACGAGATGCACAGCGTGCCGCGATCGTCCTCGGGGATGAAGACGGTTTCCACGGCATTGCCGCCACCCGCGTCGAGCAGCCACTTGCGCGTGCCGTCGGCCGCGGTGCCGTCGCGGATCACCGTGGGTCCGGCGATCGTGGCGCTCGCCGCCAGCGCGGCACGCGAATCGCGCGCGAGGTCGGTCATCGCCGCGAAATCCGCGGCAAAGCGCTGATGCACCCAGCGCGACACCTGCTTCGCGCGAAACGGCTTCTCGCCTTGCGCGGCCATCCACGCGGCGAGGCCGGCGGGATCGAGGTCGAGCAGGTTGGTCGGCGGTGGCGCGGCGTTCACGGTCGGGGACGAAAACTCAGGAGTGGCGGCAGCGGCGCGTCAGCGCGAGTAGACGTTCAGCGCCGGAAAGAAATAGGCGACCTCGCCGCGCGCGGTCTCGGGCGCGTCGGAGCCATGCACGGCGTTGGCGTCGATCGATGCCGCGAAATCGGCGCGGATGGTGCCTTTCGCGGCCTTCTTCGGATCGGTGGCCCCCATCAGCTCGCGGTTGCGGGCGATGGCATCCTCGCCCTCGAGCACCTGGATCATCACCGGCCCCGACGTCATGAAATCGACGAGATCGCGGAAGAACGGCCGCTCCTTGTGCACGGCGTAGAAACCCTCGGCTTCGGCGCGCGAGAGATGAGTCATGCGTGCCGCCACGACCTTGAGGCCCGCCTTCTCGAAGCGGGTATAGATCTCGCCGATCACGTTCCGGGCGACGGCGTCGGGTTTGATGATGGAAAGTGTGCGTTCTACCGCCATTTCGGGACTCCGGGGAGATAAATCGTAGAAAATTCAACATTATATCACCCCTTTGCTCAACCTGGGCACGCCATGCGCGAAGGCCGCGCGCGGGTGCGCTCCGGCTGCCGCCGAAGCGGCTGCGGCAAGGTCCTGGCGGCGCGCTTGCCCGGGTGAGCGCGTCGACCTTGCCCGGCGTCAGACCACGGCCAGCGCGACGATGCCGGCCAGGAGCCCCCATTTGACGAACATGTAGACGGGCTTGCTCCAATTCTTGAGCCGGCGGCGCGCCACGTCGATGCCGTCGAAGAACCGGAATATGCGGTTGAAGGCGCCGATGCGCTCGCCCTCGACATTGGCGCTGGCGCTGGCCTTGATCACGTGCCGGCTCACCCAGCGGTTGACCGCGGTGACCGCGCGGCTCGTCAGCGGCCGCTCGACGTCGGCGAACAGGATCATGCGCGGCGTGTCGGTGCGGTTCTCCGCCCAGTGGATGAACGTCTCGTCGAAGATCACCGGCTCGCCGTCCTTCCATGCGTAGGACTCGCCATCGACGACGATGCGGCAGGCGTCGGAATTGGGGGTCGACAGGCCGAGGTGGTAGCGCAGCGACCCCGCGTAGGGATCGCGATGCACGCCGAGCTTGCCCCCGGGCGGCAGCATCGCGAACATCGCGCCGTGCACCGTGGGGATCGACTCGAGCAACGCCACGGTGCGCGGGCACAGCTCGCGCGCCGACGGCAACGGGTCCTCGTACCATTTGAGGTAGAAGCGCTTCCAGCCGTACTTGAAGAACGAATCGAAGCCCAGGTCGTTCTTGCCGGTGGCGGCCCGCACCTGGCCGGCCTCGTACAGGCGCATCGCCTCGTCGCGTATCAACTGCCAGTTGGCGGCGAGCGGCGCGAGCTCGGGAAAGCGCGCAACGTCGTGATACGGGCGCGCCGGCACGCCGGAGAACGCGTACATCAGCACGTTGTACGGCGCGACGAACGTCGAGTGGTCGGTGAGCTGCTTGACCGGACGGTGGCGCACGCGCCCGCGCAGGTGCACATAGAGCACCGACGCGACGAAGAGCGCAACGAGAGTCCACTTGACGACGTGCCAAGGATCGCCCATGACGCAACTTTAGCGCGTTTCGCGCACGCGCCGGCACCCTGCGTGCAACAGCCTCGCGCGGCGAGCGCGCCGACGCGAGGCGGCGGCGTCAGGCCGCGCGGGGATGGGCATGCCACCTCACCACGAGGCCCTGCACGCCCGCGGGCGCGCGAAACGCCGGATCGACGCCGATGCCGGGCACGGCGGCGAGCACGTCGCCGCAGAACACGAGCGGCAGCGCGTCGCGCTCCCAGACCGGCATGCCCGACCGCTGCAGCAGCGACGTGAGGCTGCGCCGCGGACCCGCGGCATCGAGCTTGAGGCGCTCGCCGCCGCGGCGCGCACGCACGCGCCACTCTCCGCGCGCCGCAGCCGGACGCGCGAGGCGCATCGTCGCCGCGTCCTCCGGGTTGAAGGCCAGCGTGCCATGCGGCAGGTCGAGCGCGGCTTCGCCGTGCCACGCGAGGTCGAAGGGCGCGGGTGGGGGCGCGTGCACCACGACGCGCCCGGCGTGGATGCCGATGACGGCACCATCATGACGCAGCGCCACGCGTGCGTCGGGCGCGGCATCCGCAAGTTGCGCGAGCATCGCCGCGAGCCGTGCCGAGGACGGCGGCCGCAGTCCCTGCATGCGCAGGAAATGCCGCAACAGGTTGCGCGCGCGGTGCGGCGCCAGCGCGGCCAGCGCCGCACGCGACAGCGTCACGCCGTCGAACGCATCACCCGCGTCGATCGCGGCGAGGTCGTCGGCCAGGCGCGCCGCCTCCGCGGCCTGCGCCGCAGCGCGCACCAGCGTGCGCGGATAACCCGGGGCAATGGCGGTGAACGCCGGCACGACATCCCGCCGCAGTGCGTTGCGGCGGTGGCGCATCGAGCCGTTGCTGTCGTCGTCGACGTAGGCCAGCGCGCGCGCGGCGGCATAGGCATCGATCGCGGCGCGCGGCACGTCGAGGAGCGGGCGCATCCAGGCGATGCCGCCGGCCATGCGCAGCGCCGGCATCGCGGCGAGGCCGGCGAGGCCTGCGCCGCGCGCGAGCTGCAGCAGCACCGTCTCGGCCTGGTCGTCGGCGTGGTGCGCGAGTGCGACGTGCGCCGCGCCGGACGCACGTGCCATCGCCGCCAGCGCCGCGTAGCGCGCGGCACGCGCGGCGGCCTCGATGCCGTCGGCGGCAGCGCCGCGGACCTCCACGCGCGACAGCGCGAACGCCACGCCGTGGCGGCGGCACAGCGCTTCGCAGAAGGCGGCCCAGGCATCGGCGTGCGGCGACAGGCCGTGGTGCACGTGCGCGGCCATGAGGGCAATGCCGCGCGCCGCGCACAACGGCGCGGTGACGTCCAGCAGCACCACCGAATCGCGGCCGCCGGAGAGCGCGACGATGAGCGCCGGCGCGCCCGCGCAATGCCGGTCGAGCGCGGCGGCGACCGCGGCCTCGATCTCAGCCGGCGGGGATCTCCTTGAACTTGCCATAAGCCAGGATCTTGTCCTCGCGCGCTTCGAGGAGCTTGTCGAGCGGCATTTCCATCAGCGGCCGCACGGCCTCGGTGAGCGCCTTGCGCAGGCCCGTCATCATCGCCGTGTGGTCGCGATGCGCGCCGCCGGGCGGCTCGTTGACCACCTTGTCGACGAGCCCGAGCTGCTTCAAGCGCGGGGCGGTGATGCCGAGCGTCTCCGCCGCCTCGGGCGCCTGTGCCGCGGACTTCCACAGGATCGACGCACAGCCTTCCGGGGAAATCACCGAATACGTCGAATATTGCAGCATCAGCGTGGTGTCGCCGATGGCGATCGCGAGCGCGCCGCCCGAGCCGCCCTCGCCGATCACCGTGACCACGACGGGTATGCGCAACCCGGCCATCTCGTAGAGATTGCGGCCGATCGCCTCCGACTGCCCGCGCTCCTCGGCGCCGATGCCGGGGTATGCGCCCGGCGTGTCGACGAACGTGAACAGCGGCAGGCCGAATTTCTCGGCCAGCTTCATGAGGCGCAGCGCCTTGCGATAGCCTTCAGGCCGCGGCATGCCGAAGTTGCGGTGGATCTTCTCCTTGGTGTCGCGACCCTTCTGGTGGCCGATGATCATGCACGGCGTGCCGTTGAAGCGCGCGAGGCCGCCGACGATCGCCGGATCGTCGGCATAGGCGCGATCGCCTGCGAGTTCGCGGAAATCGGTGAACAGGCCGGCGACGTAATCGAGCGTGTACGGCCGCTGCGGATGGCGCGCCACCTGGGCGATCTGCCACGCGGAGAGCTTGCCGTAGATGTCCTTGGTGAGTTGCTGGCTCTTCTTGGCGAGGCGCGCGATCTCGTCCGAGATGTCGACGGCCGAGTCCTCGTGCACGAACCGCAGCTCGTCGATCTTCGCCTGCAATTCGGCGATCGGCTGTTCGAAGTCGAGAAAGGTCTGTTTCATCAGGTGGGGCCACGGCCGGCGGATCGCGCGCGGCGCATGGGCATGCATCGTAGATCAGCTCGCGCCCGGTCGCAAACGGGCGACCGGCGCGCATTCTACCCATTTCGCCTCGCCGGTGTGTCCGGCCCCGGCGAGGCGGCAATCGCCGCGGTGGCGTCGTCCGCGCCGAGTGCCTGCGCAATGCGCGCGAAATCGCCGTTGGAGACCTGCACGAATCCAAAGCGCAACGGCGCGCCCCGATGGGCCTTGTTGCGTATGAAGTCGAGGACGTCGATCAGCGGGCGGATCGGCGCTGGCTGGACGTCGCGGTAGCGCGCCGCGCGGCGAAACGGCCTGTCGGGCGTGTCGGCCTGGTGGAGCGCGCCGTCGACGACCGCCAGCGCCGTGAAAGCCTGCAGCGGCGGGCCGCCTTCGGCGTGGCGCGGCGAATAGTAGAGCACGACGTCGCCGTCGCGCAGGCGCTCGAGCGGGCCCGCGTGGCCGCGATTGATCTCCACATAGCCACCGGCTCTGGCGGCGTCCACGGCGTCGGCCGCGGCGACGGCGACGAAATGGCGTGGCGGGTGCGCAGTTTCGATTTGATCGTTCATCAGGCGTCCCGCGTGCGTGGCGGGGGACGTGGCGGTGGCGTGGCCATGGCGTGTCGGTGGGTGTGCGATTGCGCGACATCGAGCGTGCGCCGGCGGTGCGGCCCGGCGCCATCGGCCGGATGGACGAGGACGGTAGAATCGCTGCTCGGGAGGACCCATGCAGACGCACCGCATTGCCGTCATCGCCGGCGACGGCATCGGCAAGGAAGTCGTGCCGGAAGGCCAGCGCGTGCTCGAGGCCGCCGGCAAGCGCTTCGGCATCGATTGGCAGTTCGCGCATTTCGACTGGAACTGCGACTACTACGCGCGCCACGGCCGCATGATGCCGGAGGACTGGTTCGACACGCTGCACCGCTTCGAGGCGATCTTCTACGGCGCCGTCGGCTGGCCGGCGACGGTGCCCGACCACGTGTCGCTGTGGGGCTCGCTGATCCAGTTTCGCCGCCGCTTCGACCAGTACGTCAACTTGCGGCCCTGCCGGCTGATGCCCGGCGTGCCGTCACCCCTCGCGCCTCGCGGGGCCGGCGGCATCGACTTCGTCGTGGTGCGCGAGAACACCGAGGGAGAATATTCGTCGGTCGGCGGCCGCATGTTCGAAGGCACGCCGCAGGAGATGGTGTTCCAGGAAGCGGTGTTCACGCGCCGCGGCGTCGACCGCGTGCAGAAGTTCGCGTTCGAACTCGCGCGCACGCGACCGCGCCGCAAGCTGACGTCGGCGACCAAGTCCAACGGCATCGCGATCACGATGCCGTACTGGGACGAGCGCTTCCGCGCGATGGCGGCGCAATATCCCGACGTCGCGACCGACCAGTTCCACATCGACATCCTGTGCGCGCACTTCGTGCAGCGCCCGCAGCATTTCGACGTGGTCGTCGGCTCGAACCTGTTCGGCGACATCCTGTCCGACCTCGGACCCGCCGTGTGCGGCACGATCGGCATCGCACCGTCCGCCAACCTCAACCCCGAGCGCATCCATCCGTCGCTGTTCGAGCCGGTGCACGGCTCGGCGCCCGACATCGCCGGCAAGGGCATCGCCGATCCGATCGGCCAGATCTGGTCGGCGGCGCTGATGCTCGACTTCCTCGGCCATCGCGAGGCGGGCGCGGCCGTGGTCGCCGCCATCGAGCATGTGCTCGCCGATCCGCATGCACCGCGCACGCCCGACCTCGGCGGACGCGCCAATACCGCCGACCTCGGCCGCGCGATCGCGGCCGCGATTTGATATAACCGACCCGCCGCCGGCCGAGGCTGGCGGCGGATCAAGCCAATCGCGGCCGCACCGCGAAGGAGAGTTCGCATGTCATTGCTGATCGGCGTGCCGCGCGAGGTGTTTGCCGGCGAGAAGCGGGTGGCCACCGTGCCCGAGGTGGTCGACAAGCTCGTCAAGCTCGGCTTCCGCGTCGCCGTCGAAGCGGGTGCCGGCGACGGCGCGCAGATCAGCGACGACGCCTACCGCGCCGCCGGCGCCGAGATCGTCACCGGGCGCGCAGAGCTGTGGTCGAGCGCCGACATCGTGTTCAAGGTGCGCGCGCCCGACGACGGCGAGATCGGCCTCTTGCGCGAAGGCGCGACGCTCGTGAGCTTCATCTGGCCGGCGCAGAATCCGGCGCTGCTGCAAAAGCTCGCGGCGCGCAGGGCCACCGTGCTGGCGATGGACAGCGTGCCGCGTATCTCGCGCGCGCAGAAGCTCGACGCGCTGTCGTCGATGGCGAACATCGGCGGCTATCGCGCCGTGATCGAGGCCGCGCACGCGTTCGGCCGCTTCTTCACGGGCTCGATCACGGCGGCCGGCAAGGTGCCTCCGGCCAGGGTGTTCGTCATCGGCGCCGGCGTGGCGGGGCTGGCCGCGATCGGCGCGGCGTCGGGGCTCGGCGCCATCGTGCGCGCCAACGACACGCGGCCGGAGGTTGCCGACCAGATCCGGTCGCTGGGCGGCGAATACGTGCCGGTCGATTACGTCGAGGAGGGCAGCGGCGTCGGCGGCTATGCGAAGGTGATGAGCGAAGGCTTCCAGAAGGCCCAGCGCGACGTCTTCGCGCGCGAGGCGAAGGACGACGACATCATCATCACCACGGCGCTGATCCCCGGCAAGCCGGCACCGCGCCTCATCACCGCGGACATGGTGAAGTCGATGAAGCAGGGCAGCGTCATCGTCGACATGGCGGCGGAGCAGGGCGGCAACTGCGAGCTCACCGTGCCCGGTGAAGTGGTGGTGCGCCACGGCGTGACCATCATCGGCTACACCGATTTGCCAAGCCGCCTCGCCAAGCAGGCCTCGACGCTGTACGCGACGAACCTGCTGCGCCTCGTCGAGGAGCTCGTGAAGACCAAGAGCATCGACGGCGACGCCATCGCCATCGACATGAACGACGAGGTGCTGCGCGGCACCACGGTGATCGACAAGGGACAGGTGACCTGGCCGCCGCCGCCACCGAAGATGGCGGCCACGCCGCCGCCGGCTGCCAGGCCCCCGGTGGCCGCGCCCGCGAAGCCCAAGGCCCACGGCCACGGCGAGGCGAGCGGACCGATGCCGTTGACCAAGACGGCGGTGATCTTCGGCGCGGGCGCGCTCATCTTCCTGCTGGTCGGCCGCTACGCGCCACCGAGCTTCCTGCCGCATTTCACGGTCTTCGTGCTCGCCTGCTTCATCGGCTACATGGTCGTGTGGAACGTCAAGCCCGCGCTGCACACGCCGCTGATGAGCGTCACCAACGCCGTATCGAGCATCATCGCCATCGGCGCCCTGGTGCAGGTCGCCCCCGATCTCGCGGGCGTGTCCGCGGACCTCGCGCGGCCCGATGCCTGGATTCGCTGGCTGGCCGCGTGCGCGATCGGCCTCGCCACGATCAACATGTTCGGCGGTTTCGCGGTGACGCGGCGCATGCTCGAGATGTTCCGCAAATGAGGATGACACCCCCATGACCTCGAGCCTGTCGGCGGTCGCCTATCTCGGCGCGGCCATCCTCTTCATCCTGTGCCTCGGCGGCCTCTCCAACCAGGAGACTTCGCGGCGCGGCAACGCCTACGGCATGGTCGGCATGGCGATCGCCGTGCTCGCCACGATCTTCGGCCCGCACGTCACCGCGACCGGCCTGCCTTACATCCTCGGCGCGATGGTGATCGGCGCCACGATCGGGCTGTACGCCGCGCGCATCGTGCAGATGACCCAGATGCCGGAGCTCGTCGCGCTGATGCACAGCCTCGTGGGCCTCGCGGCGGTGATCGTCGGCTACGCCAACTTCATCGATCCCGCGGTCGCCGCCAACCTGACGCCGGCCGAGAACGGGATCCACGAGATCGAGATGTACGTCGGCGTGCTGATCGGGGCGGTGACGTTCTCGGGCTCGCTGATCGCGTTCGGCAAGCTGTCGGGCAGGATCGGCGGCAAGCCGCTGCTGCTGCCGGCCCGCCACTGGATCAACCTGGCCGGCCTGTTGCTCGTGATCGTCTTCGGCTGGCGCTTCGTCACCGCGCACGGCGTGCAGGACGCGATGCTGCCGATGGTGGTGATGACCGTGGTGGCGCTGCTGTTCGGCGTGCACATGGTGATGGCGATCGGCGGCGCCGACATGCCGGTGGTGGTGTCGATGCTCAACAGCTACTCCGGGTGGGCGGCGGCCGCCACCGGCTTCATGCTGTCCAACGACCTGCTGATCGTCACCGGCGCGCTGGTCGGCTCGAGCGGCGCGATCCTGTCGTACATCATGTGCAACGCCATGAACCGCAACTTCATCAGCGTGATCGCCGGCGGCTTCGGCACCGACAGCGGCGCGGCGGCGAAGACCGGCGCCGCGACGCCGGCGGGCGAGGTGCAGCCGATCACCGCCGCGGAGACCGCCGAGCTTCTCAGGGAGGCGAAAAGCGTGATCATCGTGCCGGGCTACGGCATGGCCGTCGCCCAGGCGCAGCACACGGTCTACGAGATCACCAAGCTGCTGCGCGAGCGCGGCGTCGACGTGCGCTTCGGCATCCATCCGGTGGCGGGCCGCATGCCGGGGCACATGAACGTGCTGCTGGCGGAAGCCAAGGTGCCGTACGACATCGTGTTCGAGATGGACGAGATCAACCCCGACTTCCCGAACACCGACGTGGCCATGGTGATCGGCGCCAACGACATCGTGAATCCCGCCGCGCAGGACGATCCGACGAGCCCGATCGCCGGCATGCCGGTGCTCGAGGTGTGGAAGGCGAAGCACTCGATCGTGATGAAGCGCAGCATGGCGTCGGGCTACGCCGGCGTCGACAATCCGCTGTTCTACAAGGACAACAACCGGATGCTGTTCGGCGACGCGAAGAAGATGCTCGACGAGGTGCTGACGGCGCTGAAAGCCTGAGGCCCAGGGCGAGCTTGGACGCGTCCCCGCTGTCGCACCTGACGGTGCTCGACCTTTCGCGCGTGCTGGCGGGTCCATGGTGCACGCAGCTCCTCGCCGATCTCGGCGCCACCGTGATCAAGATCGAGCGCCCGGGCAGCGGCGACGACACCCGCGCCTGGGGACCGCCGTATGCGAAGGACGCCGCCGGCCGCGACACCAGCGAGGCGGCGTATTACCTCGCCTGCAACCGCGGCAAGCTGTCGGTGGCGATTGATTTCACGCAGGCGGACGGCCGTGCGCTGGTGCTCGACCTCGCGCGCGAGGCCGACGTCCTCGTCGAGAACTTCAAGGTCGGTGGCCTCGCCGCGCACGGACTCGACTACGCGAGCGTGCAGCGCGTCAACCCGCGCATCGTCTACGCGTCGATCACCGGCTTCGGGCAGCACGGGCCGCATGCGACGCGCGCCGGCTACGACTTCATCATCCAGGGCATGAGCGGCTTCATGAGCGTCACCGGCGAGCGCGACGACCGGCCTGGCGGCGGTCCGCAGAAGGCCGGTGTGGCGATCACCGACCTCATGACCGGCATGTACGCGACGGTGGCGATCCAGGCGGCGCTGGCGCAGCGCGAGCGCACGGGCGTCGGACAATGGATCGACGCGTGCCTGTTCGACTGTGCGGTGGCGATGATGTCGACGATGAACCTCAATTATCTCGCCACCGGTTCGCCGCCCGGGCGCGCCGGCAACGCCCATCCCAACATCGTGCCCTACCAGGTGTTCGCCTGCGCCGACGGTCACCTGATCCTCGCCGTCGGCAACGACCTGCAGTTCGGCAAGCTCTGCGCGATCGCCGGCCATCCGCAATGGGCGTCGGATCCACGCTTCGCCACCAATGCCGCGCGCGTGGTGAACCGCGACACGCTGGTGCCGCTGCTCGACGCGGTGATGCGCACGCGTCCGCAGGCGCAGTGGCTCGCGGCATTCGAGGCGGCGCAGATTCCGGGCGGTCCGATCAACCGCCTCGACCAGGTGTTCGCCGACGCGCAGATCGCCGCGCACGGACTCCTGTTCGACATGTCGCATCCCGTTGCCGGCCGCGTGCCGCAGGTCGGGCTGCCGTTCACGATGTCGGCGGCAGCGCCGGCCTACGACCGTCCGCCGCCGCTGCTCGCCGAGCACACGGCGATGGTGCTCGGCGAGCGGCTCGGCCGGTCGCGCGAAGCGATCGCGGCGCTCGCCGCGCGCGGTGTGATACAAGTGCGCGCGTGAATCCGTCGCGCACCGTCCGGGTGCGCGCCACCGTGGAGCCCGCATGATCGAACAGGCATTGCCCGCAGGCCGCCTCGTGCGCCGCCCGTTGTTCTGGATCGCGTATGTAGCGCTCGCGCTGGTCTCGCTGGCGGTGGCGCTGAAGCTGTTCCCGACGGCGATGCCCATCGTCAACGTCGACATCGCGATGTCGCGCGCCGACGCGATCGACAAGGCGCGCGCGCTGGCGGCGACCCTCAAGCTCGCGCCGGCCGATGCGCGGGCCGCCGTGCAGTTCCGCAGCGACGGGTCGGCGCAGAACTATGTCGAGCTCGAGGGCGGCGGCAAGGACGCCTTTGCCGCGCTGGTGCGCGGCACGCTGTATTCCCCCTACGCGTGGGACGTGCGCCTGTTCAAGGTCGGCGAGATCCCCGAGACGACGATCCGCTTCACGCCGGCGGGTGTGCCGTACGGCTTCGCGCACCGCGTCGCCGAAACCTACGTGCGCGATCCCGCCACCAAGGCGCTGCCGGTCGCGGCCGCACGCCGCATCGCGGAAACCCGCGCGCGAGACGACTGGGGCATCGATTTCGGCGCCTGGAAGTTCCTCGAGCAGTCCGAGATCATCCAGCCGTCGGGACGCGCCGACCGCGCGTTCGTCTATCAGCGCGACGAGCAGCTCGGCGACGCGCGCATCCGCCTGCGCCTCGCCACCGCCGGCGACGAGCTCACCGAGCTGTCGCGCTACGTGTTCATCCCCGACGCGTTCAATCGCCGCTTCGCCGAGCTGCGCAGCGCCAACAACACGATCGCCAATGCCGCGTCGCTGGTGGCCGGACTGGTCTACGGCATCGGTGGCTGCATCGTCGCCGCGGCATGGCTTGCGCGCAAGCGCATGCTGCTGCCGAAGCCGTCGTTCGCGGCGGGCGCTGTCGTCGGCACGCTGATGGGCCTGATGCTGCTCGCGGCGACCACCGGCGCCTGGTTCAATTTCGACACCGCGCAGCAGGAGAGCACGTTCTGGGCGCGCGAGATCGGCGGCGCGATCGCGGTGATGCTGGGCGGCAGCCTCGCCTACGGCCTCGTGTTCATGGCCGCGGAGGCGCTGTCGCGCATGGCATTCGGCTGGCAGCCGCAGCTGTGGCAGCTCTGGTCGCGCGAAGGCGGCGCGTCGCTGCAGGCCGCAGGCCGCACCGCGGGCGGCTACCTCTACGTGCCGCTGCAGCTCGCGCTGGTGTCCATCTTCTACTACGTCACCAACCGCTACTTCGGCTGGTGGCAGCCGTCGTCCGAGCTCACCGACCCCAACGTGCTGTCGTCCGCGGTGCCGGCGCTCGGACCGATCGCGATGGCGTTGCAGGCGGGCTTCATGGAGGAATGCCTGTTCCGCGCCGTGCCGCTCGCGCTCGGCGCGCTGATCGGCGCGCGATTCGGTGCACGGCGCGCGGGCATCGCCATCGCGTTCGTCGTGCAGGCGCTGGTGTTCGGCGCCGCGCATGCGAACTACCCGGGATTCCCGTCGTATTCGCGCCTCATCGAGCTCGTCGTGCCGGCGATGATCTGGGCGGCGATCTTCCTGCGCTTCGGCCTGCTGCCGACGATCATCCTGCACGCGACGTTCGACCTGTCGCTGATGTCGATCCCGGTGTTCCTGGTCGATGCCCCGGGTGCGTGGCTGCAGCGTGCGTTGATCGTCGCCGCCGGCCTGGTGCCGATCGCCGTGGTGCTCGTGCGCCGCGTGCAGGCCGGCGCGTGGCGCGAGCTGCCGCGCGCGCTGCGCAACGACGCGTGGCGGCGCGCCGACGACGTCGCCGTGGCATCGACGCCCGGTGCGGTCGCCGACGGGCCGACCGACCGCGCGCGCAAGTTCGCGCGCCTGCTGCCGTGGCTCGGCATCGCCGGCCTCGCGGCATGGCTTTTCGCCACGCCGTTCGATGCCGACGTGCCGCCGCTCACACTGTCGCGCGCCGGGGCGATCGCTGCCGCCGACGCGGCACTCGCCGCGCGCGGCGTGACGCTGCCCGACGGCTTCACCCGCTCGTCGGCGATCCGTCTCGCCAGCGACGACGGCGCGCAATGGACATCGCACCGTTTCGTCTGGCAGGAAGGCGGTCGCGACGTCTACCACGCCGTGGTCGGCCACACGCTGCCGCCGCCGCTGTGGAGCGTGCGCTATGCGCGCTTCAGCGGCAACGTCGCCGACCGCGCCGAGGAATGGCGCGTCAGCGTCGGCGACGATGGCAAGGTGCGCCAGGTCGTCCACGAGCTCCCCGAGGCGCGGCCGGGCGCGAAGCTCGCGCGCGACGACGCGCAACGCATCGCCGACGCCGAGGTGCGCGCGCGCTTCGGCCTCGATCCTTCGACGCTGAAGCCGATCGGCGCGGCCGATCGCGCGCGTCCGGCGCGCACCGACTGGACGTTCCTGTGGACCGATCCGCGGATCGCCGTGGGCAACGGCGGCGAGGCGCGGGTGCAGGTGTCCATCGCGGGCGGCCAGGTGGTGGGCTCAGGACGCGCCGTGTTCATTCCCGAGGCCTGGCTGCGCGCGGAGCAGGCGCGCGACGGGCAGTGGGCCGCCGCCAAGATCGCCGTGGGCATCCTGACAGCCTGCGTCGGACTCGCCGCGCTGTTCGTCGGCATCCGCAGCTTCACCAGCGCCGAGAGCGATCCGCGCGCCGGCGTGCTGGTCGGTGGCCTCATCTTCCTGGCGATGATCGCCGGCGCCGCCAATGGCTGGCCGACGGCGGCGTATTTCCTGTCGACCACCGACCCATTGGTCACCCAGATCGCGCTGCGCGCCGCCAGCGTCGTCGTCGGCGCGGTCGTCGTCGCGCTGTTCGCCGGCATGTTCGCGGCGGTGGCGAGCCACGCGCTGCGCAGCCAAGCGCCGCAACCGGTGTCGTCGTCGTTCCCGCCATGGCAGGCGGGCGCGGCTGCGGCGTTCGTCATCGCCGGCTTCGCCGCGCTGCTGACGGCCGTCGCGCCGCAGGTCGCGCCGCGCTGGCCGTCGCTCGGCATCGAGAACAGCGCGGTGCCGGCCATCGCCGCCGCGCTGCAGGGCGTAGGCTTCCTGCGCCAGGTGGTGGTGGCGATGTTCGCGTTGTTCGTGCTGCAGCGGATCACGGCCGGCTGGACGCGCCGCGTGTGGCTCGTCGTGCTGCTCCTCATCGTGCTGTTCGCGATTCCCGCGCTCGGCGCGCGCGAGATCGGTCCGGCGCTGGCGACGGGCCTCGCCGCGGCGCTGATCGCCACGGCCTTCGTGCTGTGGGTTTTCCGCTACGACGCGCGGGCGCTGCCGGCGTATGCGGCCACGGCCGCCGCGCTGGACGCCGCGACCGACGCCGCGCGCAAGGGCACGCCGATCGCCTGGCTGTGGTTCGCGATCACCGTCGCCGTCTACGTGCTGCTGGCGGCGGCCGTCACGCGCTGGATCGGCCGCCCGCTCGCGCGCCGCGGCGCCTTTACTTCACCGTCGCCCAGTACGGGATGACCCAGTTGTCGGGACGGTGCTGCACGGTGACGTTGACGCGCGACGCCCACGGGATGACCTGGCGGTGCAGCGGCAGGTGGTTGATCTCGGCATTGTGCGCGAGGAACGCCTGGTGGATGAGGTCGAGCCGCTCCGCCGGGTTCATGTCGACCTTGATCTTCGCCGTCAGCTCGTCGATCTTCGGGTTCGTGTACCGGCCGTAGTTGAAGTCGCCGTCGCCCTTGCCGCTGTAGCTCGACAGCACCGGCTGCAGCACGAAGATCGCGTCGGTGGCGGCGCCGCCCCAGCCCAGCATGTACATGCTCGTGTCGAGCTTCTCGAGCTTGGGGAAGTAGACGGCGCGCGGCATCGCGTTGACGCGCACGGTGACGCCGATCTGCGCCCACATCGCGGCGAGCGCCTGGCAGATCTTCTCGTCGTTGACATAGCGGTTGTTCGGACAGTCGAGCGTCACCTCGAAGCCCTGCGGATATCCGGCGTCGGCGAGGAGCTTCTTCGCTGCCGCGCGATCGAACGGCAGGCGCTTCTCGATTTCCGGCGTCGTCATCTCCGGTCCCGGGGACAGTGCGCCGGTCGGCTTGGCGAGGCCGCGCATCGTCGTGCGCCGGATCGCCTCGATGTCGATCGCCTCGTACAGCGCCGCGCGCACGCGCCGGTCCTTGAACGGGTTCTTGCCCTTGACGTTCGAATACACCAGCTCGTCGCGCTGCTGGTCCATGCCGATGAAAACGATCCGGTTCTCGGTGCCCTCGATGACCTTGACGCCGTCGGTCTGCGCGAGCCGCGGCACGTCCTGCGGCGGCGGATCGTTGACCAGGTCGACCTCGCCGGAGATGAGCGCCGCGACGCGTGTCGCGTCGGAGGTGATCGGCAGGTAATCCACCTCGTCGATGTTGCTTTCGAAGCGGCCCTCCTTGATCCCCCACCAGTTCGGGTTCTTCTTCAGCACCGTCTTCACGTCGGGCTGCCGCGACACCAGCATGTAGGGCCCGGTGCCGTTCGCCTCGTGCGCGGTGATCATGTCCTCCTTCTGCGTGAAGTTCTGCGGCGTCGTCGCGCGGTTCTTCTCGCACCATGCCTTGGACATGATGTTGATCGTGATCACGTGCTCGAGCATCGCCGGGTTGGGCCCCGGCGTGGTGAATTCCACGGTGAGGTCGTCGATCTTCCTGGGCACCCCGGCCTGGTTGGCATAGGCTCGCAGCTGCGACGACGGCGACTTCGCGCGGTTGAAGCTGAACACGACGTCGTCGGCGGTGAACGGCGTGCCGTCGTGGAAGCGCACGCCGGGGCGCAGCTTGAAGCGCCACGTCGTGGCGTCGACCTGGGTCCACGACACCGCGAGCGCCGGCACGATCTTCATGCTGCGGTCGCGCGTGACGAGGAACTCGTAGACCAGGGAATTGACGTTGTTGGTGAGGTTCTCGTTCTGCGAGTACGGGTCGGTGGTGTTGATGTCGCCGCGCCCTGCCCAGCGCAGGGTGGCGGCGTCGGCGCCGGCGGTCACGCAGGCCAGCGCGAGAACAGCGAGGGTGAGTCCCAGGCGTGTCATTGCGAATCCTCCACCATGTGCGCGGCTATTCGGCCTTGGCGGCCATCGTTTCGAGGATGGTCTCGAGCTGCGCGCTCATCGGCAGGTCGAGGCTCGCGCCCGACGGCAGCTTGCGCAAGAACCAGCGCTCGTACTGGCGCCCGATGTCGCCATTCGCCGCCATGCTGCGCAGCGTGTCGTTGACCACCTTGGCGAGCGCCGGATCGTCGCGCCGGAACATGATGCCGTACGGATCGTAGGACAGGAATTCGCCGATCACCTCGAAGGCGGCGCGCTGCCCGCGCTCGGCGATGAGGCCGTACAGCAGCACGTCGTCGGTGGCGAATGCATCGGCGCGGCCGCTGGCCACCTCGGCGAACGATTCGCCATGGTCCGGCATCACCGCGATGTCGAAGGCGATCCCGAAGCGTTGCTTGAGATCGCGCATCGCCTTCTCGTTCGTGGTGCCGCGCGTGACCACCACCTTGCGCCCGGCGAGGTCGCGGAACGAGCGGATCGGCGAACTCTTCTTCACCATCAGCTTGGTGCCGGACACGAAGATCGTCGGCGAGAAGGCGACGCGCCGCCGGCGCTCGAGGTTGTTGGTGGTCGAGCCGCACTCGAGGTCGACGCGACCGTCGACCACGGCGTCGACGCGCGTCTCCGGCGTCACCGGCACCCATTGGATCGTCAGCGGCCGGTTGACCGCAGTGCCGATCGCGTCGACCAGCGCGCGACAAATCTCGATCGAGTAGCCGATCGGCGCGCCTCCGGCGACCACGTAAGAGAACGGCACCGACGCCTGGCGGTAGCCGATGGCGATATGGCCCGACGCACGCGCCTTGGCCAGCGTGCCGGCCAGCTCCAGCGGTGCGTCGGCCGCGGGCGCCGGTGCGGGCAGCACCTCGGGCGCCTCCGCCCAGGCGACGCTCGCCAGCGCCAGCAGCGCAATGGCGACGAGGCCACGACCGCGACGCGCGTTCATCGCGCTCAGGCCGCGGCGGGATGCGCGAGCGTGGTCGCGCTTTCGGCATCCAGCGTGCGCGCGTTGGCGTCCGCCGTCGATTCCGGCAGCAGCTCGCCTTCCCACTTCGCCACCACGGCGGACGCGAGCGAGTTGCCGATCGCGTTGGTCGCGGAGCGTCCCATGTCGAGGAACGTGTCCACGCCCAGGATCAGCAGCAGTCCCGCCTCGGGAATGCCGAACTGGTTGAGCGTGGCGGCGATCACCACCAGCGACGCGCGCGGAACGCCGGCCATGCCCTTCGACGTCAGCATCAGCACCAGCAGCATCGTCACCTGCGTGGCGATCGACAGGTGGATGCCGTACGCCTGCGCGATGAACAGCGTGGCGAACGTGCAGTACATCATCGAGCCGTCGAGATTGAACGAGTAGCCCATCGGCAGCACGAAGCTCGAGATCTTGCGCCGCACGCCGAAGCGGTCGAGCGCGTCGAGTATCTTCGGATAGGCGGCCTCCGAGCTGGCGGTGGCGAACGACAGCATGAACGCCTCCTTGATCAGCACCAGCAGCTTCAGCACGCGCGGGCCGAGCAGCACGAAGCCGACGAAGATCAGCAGCGCCCACAGGAGGAAGAGTCCGAGGTAAAAGTCGGCCATGAACACGGCGAAGCGCAGCAGGATCTCGAGGCCGTTGACCGCCACGGTCGCCGCCATCGCCGCCAGCACGGCCAGCGGCGCCAGCTTCATCACGTAGCCGGTGATCTTGAGCATCACGTGCGACAGTTCCTCGATGGCGGCGACCAGCGTCTTGGCCTTTTCCCCCAGCGCCGCCATCGCGATGCCGAAGAACATCGAGAACACGACGATCTGCAGGATCTCGTTGTTGGCCATGGCCTCGGCGAAGGAGCGCGGCACCATGTGCGCCACGAAGTCCTTGAACGTGAACTTGGACGTGGCGAGATTCGCCGACGCGCCGATGTCGGGCAGCGGCAGGCCGAGGTTCACGCCGGGCTGCAGCACGTTGGCGAGGATGAGCCCGAGGATCAGCGAGACCAGCGAGGCGGTGACGAACCAGGCGAACGACTTGGCGAACACCCGGCCCACCGACGCGGCATCGCCCATGTGCGCGATGCCGACCACCAGCGTCGAGAACACCAGCGGCCCGATCAGCATCTTGATCAGCCGCAGGAACACATCCGATATGATCGAGATGTAGCCGGCGATCTCGGTCGCGGACTTCTTGTCTGGGAACTGCACGAACACCATGTAGCCGAGGATGATCCCGATCACCATCGCCACCAGGATCCACACCGCCGGCGGAATGCGCTTCGTCATGTCGATCTCCCTTTGAACGTCGCCCGCCCGGCCGCACCATTCACCCCGCGCGGCGGGACCCATTCCGCAAGGATGCCTGACTCGGTGGCCGGCGTCGACTGCGGTACTCCACCCACGCGGCCAACGTCGTCCGCTGCCGCGCCCCTCGGGCGGGTGACGCGCCCATCGTCGCGCGCGCTCATCGCCGGTGGCGTGCAGTGACGAGCGGCGATCGCCCGCGCCGCGCTGCCGGAGACCTGCGAGACGCCGCGCTGCGCGCCACGCTCGCCACGGTGCTGACGGCGGATGTGCCGCGTCTCGCGCGGCGCATCGCACGGCTCGCACCGGGCGCCGCGGGCGATGCGGAGCGTGCGCGCATCGCCGAGGCGGTTGCGCTGTCGGCGGCGAAAGTCGCGGCGCGCCGCGTCGCCAGGCCGCGCATCGTCTACCCGCCTGACTTGCCGGTGGCGCAGCGCGCCGACGAGATCGCCGCCGCGATCAGCGCGCACCCGGTGGTCATCGTCAGTGGCGAGACCGGCTCGGGCAAGACCACGCAACTGCCGAAGATCTGTCTCGCCGCAGGGCGCGGCGAGCGCGGCCTGATCGGCCACACCCAGCCGCGGCGCATCGCCGCACGTGCAGTTGCCGAGCGCATCGCGACGGAGCTCGGCACCGAGATCGGCGCCGACGTCGGCTACAAGGTTCGCTTCACCGACCACACGCGGCCCGACGCCTACGTCAAGCTGATGACCGACGGCATCCTGCTCGCCGAAACGCAGGGCGACCGCGAGATGTCGCACTACGACACCATCATCGTCGACGAGGCGCACGAGCGCAGCCTCAACATCGACTTCCTGCTGGGCTACCTGCGGCGCCTCGTCGAGCGCCGTCCGGACCTGCGCGTGGTCATCACGTCGGCGACGCTGGACGCCGCGCGGTTCGCCGCACACTTCGCGCACGATGGTGAACCGGCGCCGGTGATCGAGGTCTCGGGGCGGCTGTATCCGGTCGAGGTGCGGCATCGCGCGAGCGGCGACGGCGACGAAGCCGACGACGAGGCGCCGCTCGAGGAAGCGATCGTCGACGCCGCCGAGGAGCTGTGGCGCGAAGGGCCCGGCGACATCCTCGTGTTCCTGCCCGGCGAGCGCGAGATCCGCGAGACCGCCGAACTCGCGCGCCGCGCGCTGGCGCGCAAGCCCTATGCGGCGGCGGTCGAGATCCTGCCGCTCTATGCGCGCCTGTCGGTCGCCGAACAGCGACGCGTGTTCGCGCCCTCGTCGGCGCGGCGCCTGGTGCTCGCCACCAACGTCGCCGAGACGTCGCTCACCGTGCCGGGCATCCGCTATGTCATCGACAGCGGACTTGCGCGCATCAAGCGCTATTCGCCGCGCAACCGCACGACGCTGCTGCAGATCGAGAAGGTGGCGCGCGCATCGGCCGACCAGCGCGCGGGACGCTGCGGGCGCGTGCAGGACGGCATCTGCGTGCGCCTGTATGGCGAGGATGACTACCGCGCGCGTCCGGCGTACACCGATCCGGAGATCCTGCGCAGCTCGCTCGCTGCCGTGATCCTGCGCGCGGCGGCACTGGATCTGGGGCCGGTCGAGTCGTTCCCGTTCGTCGAGTCGCCGGCGCCGCGCGCGATCGCCGACGGCTATGCGCTGCTGCAGGAGCTCGGCTGCGTCGATGCCACGCGCGCGCTGACCCCGCTCGGCCGCGAGCTCGCGCGACTGCCGCTCGACCCGCGCATCGGCCGCATCCTGTTCGCCGCGCGCGACAGCGGGTGCCTCGCCGAAGCGCTGGTCATCGCCAGCGCGCTCGCCGTGCCCGATCCGCTGGAGCGGCCGCACGAGCGGCGCCAGGCGGCGGACCAGGCGCACCTGCGCTTTCGCGACAAGGCGAGCGACTTCCTCACACTCATCGCGTTGTGGGAATTCTTCGCCGGCCTGGCGAAGGAGGGTTTATCCCACAGAAAACGCGTGGACGCCTGCCGCGCGCAGTTCGTGTCGTTCCTGCGCCTGACCGAATGGCGCGACGTGCACGCTCAGCTCGTGGCGCACCTCGAGGAGGCCGGGTGGCACTGGCACAAGGCGCTGCCGGCGACGATCGATGCGCGGCGCTACGCCGACCTTCATCGCGCGCTCCTCACCGGCCTGCTGTCGAACATCGGCTTTCGCGGCGAGGAGGGCGATGGCTATGCGGGCGCGCGGGGCGTGCGCTTCGCGCTGCACCCGTCGTCAACGCTCGCCAAGGCGCGGCCGAAATGGGTGCTGGCGGCCGAGCTCACGGAGACCACGCGGCTGTACGCGCGCTGCGCGGCGCGCATCGAGCCCGAATGGATCGAGGCGGTGGCCGGCGACCGCGTCAATCGCGACCATTTCGATTCGCACTGGGACACCGAGCGCGGCGAGGTGGTGGCCAGCGAGCGCGTGCAGCTCTACGGGCTAACGCTCGTCGCACGGCGGCCGGTGAGCTTCGGCGCGATCGACCCCGCGGCGGCGCATGCGGTGTTCGTGCGCGAGGCGCTCGCCGGCGATGCGCTCGGTGTCGACGCGCCGTTCCTCGCGCACAACCGGCGCCTCATCGCCGACGTCGCCAAGCTCGAGCACAAGGCGCGGCGCCAGGACGTGCTCGTCGACGACGATGCCAAGGCCGATTTCTATGCGGCACGCGTGCCTGCACACGTTCATTCCAGGGCGGCATTCGAAGCGTGGCGCCGCGACGCCGAGGCCGGTGATCCGGCGCGCCTCATGATGACGCGCGAAACGCTGATGCTGCACGCCGCGGCGGCGATCACCGAGGAGCAGTTCCCGGAGACGCTCGCGATCGCGGGCACGCGGCTGCCGCTGCGGTACCGCTTCGCGCCGGGCCACCCGCTCGACGGCCTGACGCTGGCGGTGCCGCTGGCGCTCCTCAACCAGGTGGATGCGGCAACGCTCTCATGGCTGGTGCCCGGCATGTTGCGCGAGAAGCTGGCGCTCGTCGCCAAGGCGCTGCCGAAGGCCGTGCGCAACCGCCTGATTCCGCTCGCCGACCACGTCACCGCGTTCCTCGCCACCGAGCCTTCGCACGCACGGCACCTCAACGACGCGCTGCGCGATTATCTCAAGGCTGCGCTCGGCGTCGACGTCGAGCGCGGGGTGCTGGATGCGATCGAGCTGCCGCCGCACCTGCGGGTCAACGTCGTGGTCGCCGACGCCGCGGGTCGCGAGCTCGGCAGCGGGCGCGATCTGGCGATGCTGCGGCGCGAGCTCGGCGACGCGGCGCAGATGACGTTCGCCGCCGCGGGCGAAGGCTTCGAGCGCAGCGGCATCACGCGCTGGGACTTCGGCGCGCTGCCGGCGTCGCTGGCGATCACCCGTCACGGCGCGCGCGTCAACGGCTATCCGGCGCTCGTCGATCACGGCGACAGCGTGTCGCTGGCGCTGCTCGACACCGAAGGCGCGGCAATCGCCGCCACGCGCCGCGGCATCGTGCGCCTGATCGCTTTCGCGCTGAAGGACGCGCTCGCGCAGCAGGCTCGGGGTCCGGCCGGGTTCAACGCGATGGCCATGCCGCTGCGTGGCGTTGCCGCGCCGCCGGCGCTGCTGGCCGATGCGCTGGCCGCCATCGCCGATCGCGCGTTCGTGGGCGACGATCCGCTGCCGCGCGACGAAGCCGCATTTGCCGCGCAGGTCAAGCGTGCACGCGCACGGCTGCCCGCGGTCGCCGCGCATGCGTGGCAGCTGCTGGCGGAGATCGCCGCCGCGCTGACGGCGCTCAATCGCCGCGTCGATGCGCTGCCCGCGGCGCAGTCGCGGCTCGCCACCGAGATCCGCGTCCAGCGCGACGCGCTGGTCCACCCGGGCTTTTTCGCGGCCACGCCGTGGGACCGCGTCACGCAGTTGCCGCGCTACCTCGCCGCCCTCGAGCGCCGGCTGGCCAAGCTCCCCGAGCGTCCCGAGCGGGATGCACGCCACGGCGCCGAAGTGGCGGCGTGGCGGCGCCGCTACGAGGAGCGGCTCGCCGCCGAGCGCAAGGCCGGGCGCGACGACCCGCGGCTGGCCGAATTCCGCTGGCTGCTGGAGGAGCTCAAGGTGTCGCTCTTCGCCCAGGAGCTCCGGACGCCCTTCCCGGTGTCCCTCAAGCGGCTGGAAAAGGCGTGGACGGCGCTCGGCGGCGGCTGAACTGCTTCCGACGGGGGGTGCCCCGTGCTAGAGTAGATTGGCACGTTTATGCGCCAAGCCCATGAGGCGGCAAGGTCGAAAGGGTCGGAGCCACCGGGAACCCAGCCGGTTGGAGCCGGCGGGCGGTCCACGGGACCGCCACGCGCCTGACCGGCCGCTCGTTGCGCTTGCGCAGTGTTCCGTATTGACGACAACTCGATGAACGCCACGACGCATGCCGACAAGAAACAGGCGGCCGTGAAAACGCAACTTCCGCGGGAACTGGCGAAGGCGCTGTCGGACTGCCGCGACCTCGCCATCCACCGCCTGCAACTCACGTTCGCGGCGATGTTCGACCGCATCAGCGACGTGCTGATGGAGCGCGCCAGCAATTCGGACATCCGCGCCGAGCAGTCGCTGTATCTCGACGCGCGCGGCGCCCTCAAGACCGAGCGCGCGGCGCTGATGTCCGATTTCGAGACGCGCCTGCGCCGGCGCGTCGACGATCGCATCGCTGGCCGCGAGGAGCGCCACGAGTTCGCCAGCAGCGACCTCGACCCGTCCAAGCTCACGCTGGTCGATACCACCGCGATGGACGAGTCGGTGTTGACCGGCAACATCACGCGCATCGTCGAGAACGCCTGCCACGACGAGCTCGCGGAGTTCAACCGCTTCGTCGGCCATCTGCTCGGCAAGCCGGGCCTCGAGACCGACGGCAATCCGCTCGCGCCGCAAACCATCGTCGACGCCTTCGCCGACGCGCTGAAGGACCTCAAGACCGACCGCGCGATCAAGTTCCAGATCCTGAAGGAGCTGAACCAGGCATCGCTCGGCGATCTGGCGACGATCTACGCCGACCTCAACCGGCATCTCGTCAATCTCAAGGTCGTGCCGGCGGCGATCCCGCGCGGCCGCACGCCGCACCGGCCCTCGGCCGCGCGGGCCCAGCAGCAGCCACAGGTGCCGCCCGTCGCCGAAGCGCCAGCGTCGCCCGCGACGTCGGGCCCCGAAGTCGACATGATGGCGCTCTACCGGCGGATGTTCGGCGGCGGCGCGGCCGCGGCCATGGCGCCGCAGTTCGCCGGTCCGCGCATGCCCCCGCCGCAAGCGCAGGCGCCGGCCACGGGCGGCTTCAACGAGACCCCCGAAGGCATGTTCCCGTCGATCGATCCGGCGATGATGCTCGCGCAGGCGGCGGCGGCCAATGCCGCGTCGGGCGCCACGACGTTCGCGCCGATGCCGACGACGATGTCGGGCTACGTGCCGGGCGCGCCGATCATCTCCACGCCGTCGCTGCACGAAGGCCTGACGCGCCTGCAGGCGGGCCAGGTCGGCTTCGAGGTCGACGGCGCCAGCGTCACGTTCTCCGGCATCCCGCAGGGCCTGCACAACGTCCTGCGCGACCTCCAGGATTCGCCGCTCGGACACAGGGCCAACCAGCTCGAGTCGATGACGATCGAGATGGTGGCGATGCTGTTCGATTACATCTTCGACACGCGCGACCTTCCCGACGGCATCAAGGCGCTGCTGGCGCGCCTGCAGATTCCGGTGCTGAAGGCGGCGATGCTCGACGGCGCGTTCTTCGCGAAGAAGACGCACCCGGCGCGGCTGCTGGTCAATGCGCTGGCGCAGGCCGGGCTCGCGTGGTCGCCGGTGACCGGGAACGAGGATCCGCTCTACCGCAAGATCGACCAGATCGTCCATCGCATCCTCGACGGCTTCGACAACGACCTGTCGATCTTCGACGAGCTGCGCCACGACCTCGAGGAATTCCTCGCCGCCGAGGAGGCCGCCGCCGAGGCGAACATCGCGAGCTCGGCGGAAGAGATCAACCTGCGCGACCGCCACCACATCGCCGCGGCGGTGGCGAAGAGCGAGGTCGAGCGCCGCATCGAGCGCTCGCCGATACCCAATTTCCTCGCCGCGTTCCTGCGCGAGCGCTGGCTGGCGACGCTGACGCACGTCTACATCAAGGATGGCGAATCCAGCGAAGCCTGGGGCAGCGCGCTCAACACGCTCGAAGAGCTGACGTGGAGCGTGCAGCCGAAGCGCAACACCGAGGATCGCAAGGAGCTGGTGGCGCTGCTGCCGTCGCTCCTCAAGCGCATGAACGCCGCTTCCGGCGCCGGCCCGTGGCCGCAGGAGGAGCGCGAGGCGTTCATGTCGAATCTCGTCGAGGCGCACGCGGCGGCGGTCAAGCCGTCGCTCGCCAGCGCCGATTCGCCGATCGCCGCGGTGGCCGAGCAGGCGAAGCTGCAGGCCGAGGTGGCCAAGGCCGCCGGCGACGAGCGCACCGCGCAGCGGGCGCGCGCGCTGGCCGAGGCGATGGAGCTCGCGGCGCCGTTGCCGGAACCGGAGACGCCGGAGGTGGTCGACGACGACTATCTCGAGATCGCGCGCAGCCTCGAGCGCGGCGTGTGGATCGAATTCGAGGCCGAAGGCGGCCAGCTGGCGTTCGCCAAGCTGGCGTGGGTGAGCCCGCTGCGCGGCACCTACCTGTTCACCAACCGCCAGGGCCAGAAGGCGCTGTCGATGACTGCCGAGGAGCTCGCGGCGCGCTTCCGCGAGGACACCGCCCGCCTGGTCGAGGCCGAGCCGCTGATCGACCGCGCATTCGTCAGCGTGCTCGGGCAGTTCGAGGACAAGATCGTCGATCGCGCGGCGTGAACGAGGCCTCGCCGCCGCCGCAGCCGGACGTCACCGGGCGCTGGTTCGACGAACTGGCGACAGGCCAGCGCTTCACCTCGGCGCTGACGGTCACCGAAACGCACCTCGTCACCGGCGCCGGACTCATCGGCGACTTCAATCCCTTGCACGTCGACGAGGCGTTCGCGCGTGCTTCCCGCTACGGCTCGCGCATCCTGCACGGCGTGCTGACCGGCGCGCTGATGGGCGGACCGATCGGCATGATCTTCCACGGCACGGCGATCGCGTACCTCGAGCATGCCACGCGCTTCCTGGCGCCGGTGCGCATCGGCGACACGCTGACCACGACGTGGACGGTGAACCTGCTCGTGCCGAAGCCCGCGCACCAGTGCGGGATCGTCACGCTGGCGGCGCGCGCGCAGAACCAGGACGGCGTGGTGGTCGCCGAAGGCGACGGCAAGGTGATGGTGCGCTCGCGCTGAGGCTCGTGGCGCGCTATCGAGTTGCCAGCGCAGCGGCACACTCGGCGACGAGCGCCGGCCCGCGATAGACGAGTCCCGTGTAGAGCTGCACCAGCGTCGCGCCGGCGTCGACCTTTTCGCGCGCGTCCGCACCCGACAGGATGCCACCGACGCCGATGATCGGCAGCGCGCCCGCAAGCGTCTTCGCCAGCACGCCGATCACGCGGTTCGACTGCGCGAACAGCGGACGGCCGGACAGGCCGCCGGCTTCCGCGGCATGCGGCTGACCGGCCACGGTGTCGCGCGAGATCGTGGTGTTGGTGGCGATCACCGCGTCGATGCCATGCGCCACGAGCGTGCGCGCGATCGCGCGAATCGACGCGTCGTCGAGGTCGGGCGCGATCTTGACGGCCAGCGGCACCCGCCGGCCGTGGCGCTCGGCGAGCCGGGCGCGCGCCGCGACCAGCGTCGCGAGCAGCGCGTCGAGCGCGGCGTCAGTCTGCAGGTCGCGCAGGCCCGTCGTATTCGGCGAGCTGACGTTGACCGTGATGTAATGGGCGTGCGCGTACACGGCTTCCAGGCAGGCCGCGTAATCGTCGGCCGCGCGCGCGTTCGGCGTGTCGAAGTTGCGGCCGATGTTGATGCCGAGGATGCCGCGGTAGCCCGAGCGCCGCACGTTGGCGACCAGTGCAGCGACGCCGTCGTTGTTGAAGCCGAGCCGGTTGACCAGCGCCTCGCGCGCGGGAATCCGCCACATCCGCGGCCGCGGGTTGCCAGCTTGCGCGCGCGGCGTCACCGTGCCCACCTCGATGAAGCCGAAGCCGAGCGCGGCGAGGCCCGCGAGATGGGCGGCGTTCTTGTCGAGGCCGGCGGCGAGGCCGACGCGGTTGGGAAAGACGATGCCCATCGCCTTCACCGGCGCCGCCTGCGGCGTGGCGAAGCGCGCGAGGCCCAGGCGCGCGGCGGCGTCGAGGCCGGCGAACGCCGTGGCGTGCGCGCGCTCCGGATCGAGCGCGAAGAGAGCGGGCCGGAGCAGCGAATAGAGCATCGACGAGCGCCTTCTGCGCGCGCCGCGCGGACCGCGCCGGCGCCGCGTGGGCGGCGCGCGATGATAACATCGGTCGCGATGCGATTGCTCTGGCTTCTCGCCGCCGCGACGCTGGTGTTCGACGCGCCGGCGTCGGACGCCTCCGTGCGCGCGGGCGGCTATGCGCAGCGCGCCGACGTGCGCGCGTTTGCGCACGATACGGCGCGCGAGACCGGCATTCCCTACGCCGTCGTCGAGCGCACCCTCGGCGAGGCGCGCTTCCAGCCGAAGATCGTGGCGCTGATGGACCGGCCGCTGGTGGCGCCGCCGCGCTGGTTCGAATACGCGCCGCCGTTCCTCGACGCGGATCGCGTCGCCGCCGGCGTCGCGTTCTTCGATGCCAACGCGCCGGTGCTGGCGCGTGCCGAGGCCGAATTCGGCGTGCCCGCCGAGATCGTCGTCGCGATCATCGGCGTGGAGACCTACTGGGGGCGCATCACCGGCCGCTATCGCGTGCTCGACGCGCTGGCCACGCTCGCGTTCGACTACCCGCGGCGCGCGGCATTCTTTCGCGGTGAGCTGAAGGAGTTCCTGGTGTTCACGCGCGAGCAGAACATCGCGCCCACCTCGGTGCAGGGCTCGTTCGCCGGTGCCATGGGACTGCCGCAGTTCATGCCGCGCAGCTATCGCGGCTACGCGGTGGACTACGACGGCGACGGTCACATCGACCTGTGGCAGAGCCCGGCGGACACGATCGGCAGCGTCGCCAACTTCCTCGCCCGCCACGACTGGGCGCGCGGCCAGCCGGTGCTGCTCGCCGCGTCGGTGGACGCGACGGCGCGCGAGGCATTGCTGCAGCATCTCGATGGCGGCATCAGCGAGCGCCGCGCACTCGACGCATGGCAGCGCGAAGGGGTGAACCTCGCCGCGCCAGCCGCCGACCTCGCGGCCGACCCCGTCGGCGTGCTGCTGCTCGAGGACAGCGCCGATGCATCGAGCCTGTGGATCGCCTGCAACAACTTCTTCGTCATCACGCGCTACAACAAGAGCCGCCTCTATGCGGCCGCTGTCTGGCGTCTCGCCGCCGCGATCGTCGAGGCGCGTCAGCGCGCGCGCGACGCGAGCACGTGCGCCACCAGCGCGCGCGTCGAGCCGTCGGTGCCGGCGGGCAGCGTTGCGCCGTCGCGCAGCGCGGCGATGATCGGCTGCGCCAGCGACTTGCCGAGCTCGACGCCGAACTGATCGAACGAGTTGATGCCGTAGAGGCAGCCTTCGACGAACGTGCGGTGCTCCCACAGCGCGATCAGCGCGCCGAGGTGGCGCGCGTCGAGGCGCGGCAGCATCAGCATCGTCGACGGACGGTCGCCCGGGCAGCGGTGCGCGGCGTCGCCCTCGCGCCCCTGCATCAGCGCCTGCGCCTGCGCCAGCGCGTTGGCGACGAGCAGCGCCTGCTGCTCGCGCGCGCCGCCGAGACGGGCGTCGACGGCATCCACCGCCACGACGAATTCGACGGGTGTGGGATGCGTGCCCTGGTGCAGCCACTGGAAGAACGCATGCTGTCCGTCGGTGCCCGCGCCACCCCACAACGCCGGCTCGGTGGCGCCCGCGACGGCCTCGCCGTCGCGGGTGACGCTCTTGCCGTTGCTCTCCATCGTCAGCTGCTGCAGGTAGGCGGGCAGCAGCGCCAGCGCGCGCGCATAAGGCACCACCACGCGCTGCGCGACGGCCGATGCGCGCACGTTCCACCAGTCGACGAGCGCCATCAGCACCGGCAGGTTGGCGGTGAGCGGGGCCATCGCGAAATGCGCATCCATCGCCGCGGCGCCGCCGAGCAGCGCGTCGAACGCGTCGCTGTCGCAGGCGATCGCGATCGGCAGGCCGACCGCCGACCACAGCGAATAGCGTCCGCCGACCCAATCCCACATCGGCAGGATCGCGTCATCGGCGGCGCCGAACGCCTTTGCGGCGCCGACGTTGGCGGTGACCGCGATGAAATGCGCGCGCGTGTCGGCGCCCGGCATCGCGGCCACGAGCCATGCGCGCATCGCCGCCGCGTTGGCGAGCGTCTCCTGAGTCGTGAAAGTTTTCGACACGACGATCGCGAGCGTCGTCTCGGCGTCGAGCGGCGCCAGCACGCGCGCGAGGTCGGCGGGATCGACGTTGGACACGAAGTGCACCGGCACCGGCGGCGGCGCGCCGGAAATGGCGAGCGCGTCGCAGCACATCCGCGGTCCGAGGTCGCTGCCGCCGATGCCGATCGCGACCACCGCTCGGATCGGCCGCCCCGTCGCGCCCCGGCGCGCGCCGGCGCGAATCGAATGGGCGAGCGCGCGCAGGCGCGCGCGCGTCGCGCGCACGTCCGGCATGACGTCGCGGCCGTCGACCATCACGGGCGCGGCATCGCCACCGCGCAGCGCCATGTGCAGCGCGGGCCGGCCCTCCGAAAGATTGACGCGCTCGCCGGCGAACAGCGCGACGATCCATTCGGCGAGCCCGCTTTGTGCGGCATGCGCGACGAGCAGCGCGAGCAGCTCCTGCGTGATGCGCTGCTTGGAGAGGTCGACGCGCAGGCCGGCGGCCTCGAAGGTGAGCGCGGCCGCGCGCGTCGCGTCGCGCGCGAACAGCGCGGCAAGCGGCGTCGCGGCGATGGCGCGCGCCGCGGCAGCGAGGGAATCCGGCAATCCTTGCGTCACGCCATCGATTGTAGCGTCCGCGCGCGTCGGCTGCGCTGGGGATGGCGAGAGGCGCGCGCTATACTCATGCGACGCCGCCGGCGTCGACGCCGACCTCCACGATGCGCATCCTGCTTTCCAACGACGACGGCTATTTCGCGCCGGGCCTCGAGCACCTCGCCGCCGCGCTCGCGCCGCACGCCGAGATCACCGTGGTCGCGCCCGAGCGCGATCGCTCGGGCGCGTCGAACTCGCTGACGCT
>DATBOK010000138.1:0-16436 GCA_036553845.1 Casimicrobiaceae bacterium | reverse complement strand
AGGTTGCGGCGGAACTTCTCGACCAGCACCGGCATGCCTTCGGCACGGCGGCGCTTGTGGCCGATCGGGTACTCGACCACGACCTCGGCGAGCTTGCTGCCATCGGCGAGCTCGACGGTCAGCGCGTTGGCGATGGAGCGTTTCTCGGGATCGTGGTAGTCGCGCGTGAATTGCGGATCCTCGACGCACACGATGCGCTCGCGCAGCGCATCGATCCGCGGATCGGCGGCGACGCCATCTTCGTAGTCCGACGCGGTCAGCCGCCCGAACAGCAGTGGCACCGCCACCATGTACTGAATGCAGTGGTCGCGGTCAGCGGGATTGGCGAGCGGCCCCTTCTTGTCGATGATGCGAATGCACGCCTCGTGCGTGCGGATCGTGATCCTGCGGATGTCGGCGGCCGTCTTGCCCTGCCGCGCGAGCTGGCCGTGGATCGTCATCGCCGCCTCGACGGCCGTCTGCGAGTGGAACTCGGCCGGGAAGCTGATCTTGAACAGCACGTTTTCCATCACGTAGCTGCCATAGGGTCGCTGGAACCTGAAGGGCTGCCCCTTGAACGACACGTCGTAGAAGCCCCAGGTCTTCGCCGTCAGCACCGACGGGTAGCCCATTTCGCCGGTCTTCGCGATCAGCGCGAGGCGCACGGCACGCGAGGTCGCGTCACCCGCCGCCCAGCTCTTGCGCGAGCCGGTGTTCGGCGCGTGGCGGTAGGTGCGCAGCGACTGGCCGTCCACGAACGCCAGCGAGATCGCGTTGACGATCTCGTCGCGGTTGAGGCCCATCATCCGCGCGACCACGGCCGTGGTCGCGACCTTCACCAGGATCACGTGGTCGAGGCCGACCTTGTTGAACGAGTTCTCGAGCGCGATGCAGCCCTGGATCTCGTGCGCCTTGATCATCGCGGTCAGCACGTCGTGCACGGTAAGCGGCTTGTCGCCGCGCGCGATCGCGTTGCGCGACAGCCAGTCGGCGGTGGCGAGGATGCCGCCCAGATTGTCCGACGGATGTCCCCACTCGGCGGCGAGCCAGGTGTCGTTGAAGTCGAGCCAGCGGATCATCGTGCCGATGTTGAAGGCCGCCTGCACGGGGTCGAGCACGTAGGGCGTGCCGGGCACGCGGGCGCCGTGCGGCACGACGGTGCCGGGGACCACGGGTCCGAGCAGCTTCGTGCACGCCGGGTATTCGAGCGCCTCGAAGCCGCAGCCCAGCGTGTCGATGAGGCAATGGCGGGCGGTGTCGTACGCCGCCTCGCTGTCGATGCAGTAGCCGATCGCGTAGTCGGCGATGTCCTGGATCACCGTGTCGACGGGGGGCCGGGCGCTGGATATCGGGGCGGACATGGAAGAGGCGGGGTGGCGGCGGAAAAGTGGGATGTCGGGACGCGTCCGCGTTACGCGCGCGCGTCGAGAGGTACGAACGCGCGGTCCTCGGGTCCGATGTAGTTGGCGCTCGGGCGGATGATCTTGCCGTCCTCGCGCTGCTCGATCACGTGCGCCGACCAGCCGGCCGTGCGCGAGATCACGAACAGCGGCGTGAACATCGTCGTCGGCACGTCCATCATGTGGTAGCTCACTGCCGAGTACCAGTCGAGGTTGGCGAACATGTTCTTGGCATCCATCATCACGCGCTCGAGGCGCTCGGCGATGTCGAACATCCGCATGTCGTTGGCGGACTTCGACAGCCGGCGGGCGACGTCCTTGATGATCTCGTTACGTGGATCGCCCGAGGTGTACACCGGGTGGCCGAAGCCGATGACCACTTCCCTGGCGGCGACACGCGCGCGGATGTCGGCTTCCGCCGCGTCGGGCGTCGGGTAGCGCTTCTGCACCTCGAACGAGAATTCGTTGGCGCCGCCGTGCTTGGGCCCGCGCAGCGCACCGATCGCGCCGGTGAGGCAGGCGTAGAGATCGGCGCCGGTGCCGGCGATCACGCGCGCGGTGAACGTCGACGCGTTGAACTCGTGCTCGGCGTAGAGATTGAGCGACGTGTGCATCGCACGCACGATCGCCGGCGCCGCCGGCCGCCCGTGCAGCAGGTGCAGGAAATGCCCGCCGATCGAGTCGTCGTCGGTCTCGACGTCGATCAGGCGGCCATTGTGGCTCGCGTGGTACCAGTAGCAGAGCATCGAGCCGAGCGAAGCCAGCAGGCGGTCGGCGATGTCGCGCGCACCGGCGGCGTCGTGCCGCTCGCTCTCCGGCAGCGTCGCCCCGAGCGCCGACACGCCGGTGCGCATCACGTCCATCGGATGCGCCGCGGCTGGCAGCGCCTCGAGCACGTCCTGCACGGCCGCCGGCAGGCCGCGCATCGCGTGAAGCTTGCGCTTGTACGCGGCGAGCTCGGCGCGGTTCGGCAGCGTGCCGTGCACCAGCAGGTGGGCGATCTCCTCGAACTCGCATTGCTCGGCGATGTCGAGGATGTCATAGCCCCGGTAGTGCAGGTCGTTGCCGGTGCGGCCCACCGTGCAGATGGCGGTGTTGCCGGCGACGACGCCGGACAGCGCGACCGACTTCTTGGGTTTGGGTGGCGTCGCGGGGACGTCGTTCATGCGTGTTTCCTTGGCGTTGGCTCAGGCGTGGCGCTTCGCGAACAACGCGTCGAGCTTCTGTTCGTAAGCGTGATAGCCGAGATATTCGTAGAGCTCGTCGCGCGACTGCATCGTGTCGACGACGTTGCGCTGCGTGCCGTCGGCGCGCAAGGCGCGATAGACGCCGAGTGCCGCCTTGTTCATCGCGCGGAACGCCGACAGCGGGTAGAGCGCGATGGCGACGCCGGCGCTCCTGAGCTCGTCGCGCGTGAAGAGCGGGGTCGCGCCGAACTCGGTGATGTTGGCGAGGACCGGCACGCGCACCGCGTCGACGAAGCGGCGGTACGTCGCGAGGTCGGTGACGGCCTCGGGGAAGATCATGTCGGCGCCGGCCTCGACGCAGGCGCGCGCACGTTCGAGCGCGGCATCGACGCCCTCGACCGCCAGCGCGTCGGTGCGCGCCATGACCACGAACGTCGGATCGGTGCGCGCGTCGACCGCCGCCTTCACCCGGTCGACCATCTCCTCCTGCGGGACGATCGCCTTGCCGGGCCGGTGACCGCAGCGCTTGGCGCCCACCTGGTCCTCGATGTGCATCGCCGCCGCGCCGGCCTTGACCAGCGACCGCACGGTGCGCGCGACGTTGAACGCCGATGCGCCGAAGCCGGTGTCGACGTCGACCAGCAGCGGCAGCGGCGACGCGTCGGTGATGCGGCGCACGTCGACCAGCACATCGTCGAGGTTGCTGATGCCGAGGTCGGGCATGCCGAGCGAGCCCGCGGCGACGCCGCCGCCGGACAGGTAGAGCGCCTTGAAACCCGATTTCTCGGCGAGGATCGCGTGGTACGCGCAGATGGCGCCCGGCACCTGCAGCGGCGATTCGGCGGCGAGCGCCTGGCGCAGGCGCGTGCCGGGAGTGGGATCGGCCATGGCGCCGGCGTCAGCGAAGGAGTGAGGCGACGCCCGCACGCTCTTCTTCCAGCTCCTTCAGCGTGACGTTCATGCGCTCGCGCGAAAAATCGTCGATCGGCAGGTCGCGGATGCGGGTGTACTCGCCGTCCGCGGTGGTGACCGGCACGCCATAGACGATGTCCTGCGGGATGCCGTAGCTGCCGTCGGAGGCGATGCCCATCGTCACCCAGCGGCCGCCGCTGCCGACGAGCCAGTCGTGCACGTGATCGACGGCGGCGTTGGCGGCGGAAGCTGCCGAGGACAGGCCGCGCGCCTCGATGATCGCCGCGCCGCGCTTGCCGACGGTGGGCAGGAACTCGTTGCGGTTCCAGTTCTCGTCGCCGATGAGGTCCTTGAGGGGCTTGCCGTTGGCGGTGGCGAAGCGGTAATCGGCGTACATCGTCGGTGAATGGTTGCCCCAGACCACGACGTGCTCCACGGCGTCCACGGGCACGTTCGCCTTCTTCGCGAGCTGGCCGAGCGCGCGGTTGTGGTCGAGGCGCATCATCGCCGTGAAGTTCGCTTTCGGCAGCGACGGCGCCGACCGCATCGCGATGTAGGCGTTGGTGTTGGCCGGGTTGCCGACGACCAGCACCTTGACGCCGCGCCCGGCGACCGCATCCAGCGCCTTGCCCTGCTCGATGAAGATCTTGGCGTTCTCGAGCAGCAGGTCCTTGCGCTCCATGCCGGGGCCGCGCGGACGCGCGCCGACCAGCATCGCGACGTCGGCGTCCTTGAACGCGACCTTGGGATCGGCGGTGCCGTGCATGCCGGCGACCAGCGGAAACGCGCAGTCCTCGAGCTCCATCATCACGCCCTTGAGCGCCGCCTGCGCCTTGTCGACCGGCAGCTCGAGGAGCTGCAGCACGACCGGCTGGTCGCGACCGAGCATTTCGCCGGCGGCGATGCGGAAGAGGAGGCTGTAGCCGATCTGGCCTGCAGCGCCGGTGACGGCGACGCGGACGGGTGGTTTCATCGAATGGAACTCCTGGTGCGGGGTCGGGTGCTCGGATTCGTGCGTCGCGCGCGGCGTGCGCCAGCTTTCGACGGCGCGCACCCCGGCGTCCGGCGCCACTGCGTCCGGGCCGGAAGGACCGGCGGTCGCCGCGCGCAGGATCGCGACATGCGGTGCCAATGATAGGCGCGCCGGTTGCGCGGTGTCAATGGACTCCTCTATCATATGTCTTATGCAAGACATGCGAATCAGGGCGCCTGGAATCCTCCGTCCGCGACGCGTGGCCCGGCGATGACCGATACCCATTCCCGTCCGCTGTTCCAGCCGCTGTACTTGCAGGTGCGGGAGCTGCTGGTCGCGCGTCTGGACGCCGGCGAGTGGAAGCCCGGCGAGGCGATTCCGAGCGAGCTCGATCTCGCGGCGCGCTTTCGCGTCGCGCCCGGTACCGTGCGCAAGGCGATCGACGCGCTCGCCGCCGACAACCTGCTCGTGCGCCGCCAGGGCAAGGGCACGTACGTCGCCACGCTGATCAACGAGCACCGGTCGCGGGTGCGCTTCCTGCGCATCCGCCGCGACGACGGCGTCGACGAATATCCGCAGAGCCGCCTCGTCGACGTGCGCCGCGGCAAGGCCAGCGGCGACGTCGCGCGCCTGCTGGCCCTGAAGAGCGGCGAGGGCGTGCTGCTGCTGCGACGCGTGTTGACGTTCGCCGGTGCGCCGGTGGTGCTGGACGACATCGTGCTCCCCGGCGCGCTGTTTCGCGGGCTCACCAAGGCGCGCTACGAAGCCTGGCGCGGCCCGCTGTACGGGTTCTTCGAGAGCGAGTTCGGCGTGCGCATGCTGAGCGCGCAGGAGCGCGTCAAGGCGGTGGCTGCCGATGCCCAGACCGCGAAGCTCCTCGGCGTCGACGCCGGGCTGCCCCTGCTGGCCGTGGAACGCGTGACGTTTACCTACGGCGAGCGTCCGGTCGAACTGCGGCGCGGCCAATGCGTGACCGCGCATTGCCACTACTACAACGCGCTCGGCTGAGGCCATCGCGGACGCGCGGAGATCGCGCGATCAAGCCCGCACTGGCGCGCCGGCCGGCCGGCGCGCTATAATTTATTGCTGCGCAACAAAAGTCACGCGACGGCGGCGATGCCCGACCGTGCATGCGACGGTGCCACGAGCGCTGCCGCGTGATCCACCAAGACCGCGAGCGCCCTTCATGTCCGCCGCCGATCAGCCTGCCGCCAAGCCGAAACGGCCCGTCTACCTCGACTTGCTGGCGATCCGCCAGCCGATCCCGGCGATCGTCTCCATCCTGCACCGGGTGAGCGGCACGCTGCTGTTCCTCGTCGGCATTCCCCTGCTACTGGCGGGCGTGCAGGCGAGCCTCGCCTCGGCTGAGGGCTACGCCGCCTGGACGGCGGCATGGCGCAGTCCGGTCGCCAAGCTGGTGCTGCTGGCGCTGGCCTGGTCGTACCTGCATCACCTGCTGGCCGGCATCCGCCATCTGCTGCTCGACGCGCACATCGGTCTCGACCTCAAGGCGGCGCGGCAATCGGCGACGCTCGTGTTCGTGCTCGCGCTGGTCATCACCGCTGCGATCGGCATCCGGTTGTGGTGATGCCGCACGTCGACGTCCCGGTCGGCGCCCATTACGGCTGGCGGGATTGGCTGGTGCAGCGCATCACGGCGCTGGTCATGGTCGCCTACTCCGCGCTGCTCATCGGCATCGCGCTGTGGAACGGCGGACTCGGCTACGCGACGTGGACGGTGATCTTCGCCAGCAACGCATTCCGCGTGGCCACGTTCCTCTTCATGGCGTCGTTGCTGTGGCACGCGTGGGTGGGCGTGCGCAACATCCTGATGGACTACGTGAAGCCGGCGGGCGTGCGACTGACGCTCGAGTGCGTGGCGGTCGCCGTGCTGGTCGGCTATCTCGGCTGGACGATCGCGGTGCTGTGGGGAGGCGGCTGACGATGACGGTTCCCATGCGCCAATTCGACGCGGTGATCGTCGGGGCCGGGGGCGCCGGCATGCGCGCCTCGATCGAGCTCGCCGAAGCAGGGCTCTCGGTCGCGGTGCTGTCGAAGGTGTTTCCCACGCGCTCGCACACGGTGGCGGCGCAAGGCGGCATCGGCGCGTCGCTCGGCAACATGTCCGAGGACAATTGGCTGTGGCACATGTACGACACGATCAAGGGCTCGGACTGGCTGGGCGACCAGGACGCGATCGAATACATGTGCAGGATGGCGCCGCAGGTCGTCTACGAGCTCGAGCACTTCGGCATGCCGTTCGACCGCAACGCCGACGGCACGATCTACCAGCGTCCGTTCGGCGGTCATTCCGCCAATTTCGGCGAGAAGCCGGTGCAGCGCGCGTGCGCTGCCGCCGACCGCACCGGCCACGCGCTGTTGCACACGCTCTACCAGCGCAACGTGCGCGAGCGCACGCAGTTCTTCGTCGAGTGGATGGCGCTCGACCTCGTGCGCGATGCCGATGGCGACGTGCTGGGGGTGGTGGCGCTGGAGATGGAGACCGGCGAGGTCAGCGTGCTGCAGGCGAAGGCGACGATCTTCGCCACCGGCGGCGCCGGGCGCATCTTCGCGGCATCCACCAACGCGTTCATCAACACCGGCGACGGCCTCGGCATGACCGCGCGCGCCGGGATCCCGCTCGAGGACATGGAATTCTGGCAATTCCATCCGACCGGCGTGGCCGGCGCGGGCGTGCTGATCACGGAGGGCGTGCGCGGCGAGGGCGGCATTCTCCTCAACTGCAACGGCGAGCGCTTCATGGAGCGCTACGCGCCGAACCTCAAGGATCTCGCGTCGCGCGACATCGTGTCGCGCTCGATGGACCAGGAGATCAAGGAAGGCCGCGGCTGCGGGCCAAACAAGGACTACGTGCTGCTGAAGCTCGATCACCTCGGGCCCGAGGTCATCAACAAGCGGCTGCCGTCGATCCGCGAGATCGCGATCAAGTTCGCCAACGTCGATCCGATCAAGGAGCCGATCCCGGTGGTGCCGACGATCCATTACATGATGGGCGGCATTCCCACCAACATCCACGGCCAGGTGGTGGCGCCGAAGGATGGCGATCCCAACGCGGTGGTCAACGGCTTCTACGCCGTCGGCGAATGCGCATGCGTATCGGTGCACGGCGCCAATCGCCTCGGCACCAACTCGCTGCTCGACCTCGTGGTGTTCGGCCGTGCCGCCGGCGACTTCATCGCCGCGCAGGGGCTGCCGGCGCGCGAGCACAAGCCGCTGCCGAAGGACGCCGCCGAGCGCGCGCTGGCGCGCCTCGCGCACATCGACTCGGCCAACGGCGGCGAGTCGGTCGCGGCGCTCGGCGCCGAGCTGCGCGTGACGATGCAGACCCACTGCGGCGTGTTCCGTAACGCCAGGCTGCTCGGCGAGGGCGTGGCCAAGGTAATGGAGATTGCCGAGCGCGCGCGGCACGTCACGATCGGCGACAAGAGCCAGGTGTTCAACACCGCGCGCGTCGAGGCGCTGGAGCTCGACAACCTCGTGGAGACGGCGAAGGCGACGATCGTCTCGGCGGCGGCGCGCGAGGAGAGCCGCGGCGCGCAGGCGCGCAGCGACTTTCCCGAGCGCGACGACGCTCACTGGCTCAAGCACACGCTCTGGTACAGCGACGGCAACCGCCTCGCGTACAAGCCCGTCAACCTGAAGCCGCTCACCGTCGACGCGTTTCCGCCGAAGGCGCGCACCTACTGACCGCCATGAAATTCAGCATCTACCGCTACGACCCCGGGCGCGACGCGAAGCCGTACATGAAGGACTACGACGTCGAGCTCGACCCGCACGACCGGATGCTGCTCGACGCGCTGATCCGGCTCAAGTCGGTGGACGATTCGCTGTCGTTCCGCCGCAGCTGCCGCGAGGGCGTGTGCGGTTCGGACGCCATGAACATCAACGGCAAGAACGGCCTCGCCTGCATCACCAACCTGCGCGATCTCGCGCAGCCGGTGGTGTTGAAGCCGCTGCCGGGTCTGCCGGTGATCCGCGACCTGATCGTCGACATGAGCCAGTTCTTCAAGCAGTACCACTCGATCAAGCCGTACCTCGTCAACGACACGCCGCCGCCGCAGAAGGAGCGCCTGCAGTCGCCGGCGGAGCGCGAGGAGCTGGACGGCCTCTACGAGTGCATCCTGTGCGCGTGCTGCTCGACCGCGTGCCCGTCGTTCTGGTGGAACCCCGACAAGTTCGTCGGTCCCGCAGGCCTCCTGCAGGCGTACCGCTTCATCGCCGACAGCCGCGACCTCGCCACCAACCAGCGTCTCGACAACCTCAACGACCCGTACCGCCTGTTCCGCTGCCACTCGATCATGAACTGCGTCGACGTCTGCCCCAAGGGGCTCAATCCGACGCGCGCGATCGGCAAGATCAAGGACGTGCTCGTGCGGCGCGCCGTCTAGGTGGATGCCGAGTCCGCGATGCGCGACGATGCGCGCGGCTGCGCGGCGACGCCGGCGGCCGGCGGTGCCGACGCCGCATGTGTCGCGCGCCTGCGCTGGCGCTGCCGCCGCGGCCTGCTGGAGAACGACCTCGTGCTCGCACGCTGGCTCGATGCCCACGCCGGGTCGATGAGCGCGGCCGAGGCGGTGGCGCTCGATCGCGCGCTCGACCTGCCGGACAACGAGTTGTGGGACCTGATCGCGCGCCGGCGCGACAGCGACGACCCCGCGCTGGCGCCGATCATCGACGCGCTGCGCCAGGCATGAACGCACCGGGCGCATCCGCCGGCCGGGCGCGCACCACCGCGCCGTGCAAGGGCGCGTTCACGACGATGGAGCTCCTCGCATGACCGACCGCACCGCCACGCTGACTTTCTCCGACGGCACGCCGCCCATCACGTTCCCCGTGCTCGCGGGCACCATCGGCCCCGACGTCGTCGACATCCGCACGCTGTACGGCAAGACGGGCAAGTTCACCTACGACCCGGGATTCCTGTCCACCGCGGCGTGCAACTCGGCGATCACCTACATCGACGGCGACAAGGGCGAGCTCCTCTATCGCGGCTACCCGATCGAGGAACTGGCGACGCGCTGCGACTACCTCGAGACGTGCTACCTGCTGCTCTACGGCGAGCTGCCGAACAAGGCCGAGAGCGCCCGTTTCGACGACCTCGTCACGCATCACACGATGGTCAACGAGCAGATGCAGTTCTTCCTGCGCGGCTTCCGCCGCGACGCGCACCCGATGGCGGTGCTCACCGGCCTAGTCGGCGCGCTGTCCGCGTTCTATCCCGACTCGATGAACCTGCACGATCCGCGGCAGCGCGACATCTCGGCGATCCGCCTCATCGCCAAGATGCCCACGCTGGTGGCGATGGCCTACAAGTATTCGATGGGGCAGCCGTACATCTATCCGCGCAACGAGCTTTCCTACGCCGGCAACTTCATGCGCATGATGTTCGCCACGCCCTGCGAGGATTACAAGGTCAACGACGTGCTGGTGCGCGCGCTCGACCGCATCTTCATCCTGCACGCCGACCACGAGCAGAACGCGTCGACGTCGACGGTGCGGATGTGCGCGTCGTCCGGCACCAATCCGTTCGCCGCGATCGCCGCCGGCGTCGCCTGCCTGTGGGGACCGGCGCACGGCGGCGCCAACGAGGCGGCGCTCAACATGCTGTACGAGATCCAGGCGCAGGGCGGCGTCGCCAAGCTCGGCGAGTTCATCGCCAAGGTCAAGGACAAGACCTCCAACGTGCGGCTGATGGGCTTCGGCCATCGCGTCTACAAGAACTACGACCCGCGCGCCAAGCTGATGCGCGAGACCTGCCACGAGGTGCTGGAGGCGCTGGGGCTGCACGACGATCCCCTGTTCAAGCTGGCGATGGCGCTGGAGAAGATCGCGCTGGAGGACGACTACTTCGTGCAGCGCAAGCTGTACCCCAACGTCGACTTCTACTCGGGCATCGTGCAGAAGGCGATCGGCATCCCGGTGTCGCTGTTCACCGCGGTGTTCGCGCTGGCGCGCACCGTCGGCTGGATCGCACAGCTGAACGAGATGATCGCCGACCCGGAGTACAAGATCGGCCGCCCGCGCCAGCTTTTCGTGGGCGCGACGCGGCGCAGCGTGCCGGCGATGGACGCGCGCTAGGGCGCGCGAGGGTGGTTGCGCGGCAGCACGCGCGCCCCCATTTGACGGGTGTTCCACCCGGGGTGACGACATGGGAACGATGACAGACCTCCAGTCCACGAGCTCGCTGTTCGGCAGCAACGCGCCGTTCATCGAGGGCCTCTACGACCAGTACCTGGCCGACCCGGCTTCGGTGCCGGCGGAATGGCGAGGCTACTTCGACGAGTTGCGCGGCGGCGCCGCCGACGTCGCCCACGAGCCGGTGGTGAAGTCGTTCGTCGAGCTCGCCCGCAGCCGGCGCGTCGCCGGCGCGATGGTCGACGCGCAGACGATGGCCAAGCAGGTGCTGGTGCTGCGCCTGATCAGCAAGTTCCGCACGCTGGGGTTCTTCGCCGCCGACCTCGATCCGCTGCAGCGCACGGAGGCACCGTACCTGCCCGATCTCGACTTGCGCACCTACGGCTTCAGCGACGCCGACATGGACACCGAGTTCGACGTCGGCTCGCTCAAGGCGGGCACGCCGAGGATGCGCCTGCGCGACATCATCGCCATGCTGCGCGAGACGTACACGCGCACGCTCGGCCTCGAGTACATGTACATCTCGGAAACGCCGGTCAAGCGCTTCTTCCAGGACCGCATCGAGCCGACGCGCGCCCGCGCGCACTACACGCCGGAGCAGCGCCGGCAGATCCTCGAGCGCCTCACCGCCGCGGAAACCCTCGAGCGCTACCTGCATACGAAGTACGTGGGCCAGAAGCGGTTCTCGGGCGAGGGCGGCGACACGCTGATCCCGATGCTCGACCACCTGATCCAGCGTGCCGGCGCCGGCGGCGTGCAGGAGATGGTAATGGGAATGGCGCACCGCGGCCGCCTCAACGTGCTCGTCAACACGCTGGGCAAGATTCCCGCCGACCTGTTCCTCGAGTTCGAGGGCAAGGGCCACGCCGACTTGCCGGCGGGCGACGTCAAGTATCACCAGGGATTCTCTTCCGACGTGGTCACGCCCGGCGGCACCGTGCACCTGACGCTGGCCTTCAATCCGTCGCATCTCGAGATCGTCAACCCGGTGGTCGAGGGCAGCGTGCGCGCGCGCCAGCATCGTCGCGGCGACCGCACGGGCGACCAGGTGCTGCCGGTGCTGATCCACGGCGACGCGGCCATCGCCGGGCAGGGCGTCAACCAGGAAGTCCTCAACATGGCGCAGACCCGCGGCTACTACACCGGGGGGACCATCCACATCGTCGTCAACAACCAGATCGGCTTCACCACGTCCGATCCGCGCGACACGCGCGGCACCACCTACTGCACCGACATCGCCAAGATGGTCGACGCGCCGATTCTGCACGTCAACGGCGACGACCCGGAGACCTGCCTCTTCGCGATCGAGCTGGCGATGGACTATCGGCAGAAGTTCCACCAGGACGTGTTCATCGACCTCGTCTGCTTCCGTCGCTATGGCCACAACGAGGCCGACGAGCCGATGGTCACGCAGCCGCTGATGTACAAGAAGATCGCGCAGCATCCGGGCACGCGCCGCAAGTATGCCGAGGCGCTCGCCGCCGATGGCGTGGTCACGCTCGACGATTCCGACGCGATGGTCGCCACCTATCGCTCGGCGATGGACAAGGGCCAGAACACCAACAAGACGGTCATCGCCAATTACAAGCCGCCGTTCACCGTCGACTGGAAGCCCTATCTCGGCCGCCACTGGACCGACCAGGTCGACACGCGCGTGGCGCTGCAGAAGCTCAAGGAGCTGGCGACGCGCGTGACGACGGTGCCCGAACGGTTCAAGCTGCATTCGCGCGTCGACAAGGTGATCGCCGACCGCAAGGCGATGGGCGAAGGGAAGCTGGCGCTCGACTGGGGCATGGGCGAGACGCTCGCCTACGCGTCGCTGCTCGACGAGGGCCACGGCGTGCGCCTGTCGGGCGAGGATGTCGGACGCGGCACGTTCTCGCACCGCCATGCCGTGCTGCACGACCAGAACCGCGACAAATGGGACGGCGGTTCGTGGACACCGCTGCAGCACGTGAAGGACGGCCAGCCGTCGTTCGAGATCATCGATTCGGTGCTCACCGAGCAGGCCGTGCTGGCGTTCGAATACGGCTACTCGACTTCGGATCCGGCGCGGCTCATCGTCTGGGAAGCGCAGTTCGGCGACTTCGTCAACGGCGCGCAGGTGGTGATCGACCAGTTCATCAGCGCCGGCGAAGTGAAATGGGGACGCATCAGCGGGCTGACGCTGCTGCTGCCGCACGGTTACGAAGGCCAGGGTCCGGAGCACTCGTCGGCGCGCCCCGAGCGCTTCCTGCAGCTGTGCGCGCAGCACAACATGCAGGTCTGCGTGCCGACCACGCCGGCGCAGATCTTCCACCTGCTGCGGCGGCAGATGCTGCGGATGTTCCGCACGCCGCTGATCGTGATGAGCCCAAAGAGCCTGTTGCGCCACAAGGAGGCGGTGTCGTCGCTGGACGATCTCGCCAGCGGAGGCTGGCAGAACGTCATCGACGAGATCGACCCGATCGACGCCGCCAAGGTTCGCCGCGTCCTCATGTGCTCGGGCAAGGTCTACTACGACCTGCTGGCGTGGCGTCGGGAGCAGAAGATCGGCGACATCGCGATCGTGCGCCTCGAGCAGGAATACCCGTTTCCGCACGAGGACTACAAGCGCGCGGTCAACCGCTACGTGAACGCGACGGAAGTCGTCTGGGTGCAGGAAGAGCCGCAGAACCAGGGCGCGTGGTACCGGCTGCGCGCCTACCTGCGTGCCGACCTCGACGCCAGCAAGGTGCTCGCGTATGCCGGGCGCCCGATCTCGGCGTCGCCGGCGGTCGGCTATGCGGCGAAGCACGCCGCCGAACAGAAACAGGTCGTCGCCGACGCCTTCGCCGTCAAGCTTTCGAGCGGCGAAATGGTACTCGCGCGCTGAACGGAAGACGAAACGCCATGCGCATCGAAGTCAAGGTCCCGCAGCTGCCCGAATCCGTCGCCGAGGCCACGCTCGTCAACTGGCACAAGGCCGCCGGCCAGCCGATCAGGCGCGACGAGAATCTCATCGACATCGAGACGGACAAGGTCGTGCTCGAATTGCCCGCGCCCGCCGACGGCGTGATGGCGGAAATCGTCAAGGCCGACGGCAGCACGGTGACGTCAGGCGAGGTGATCGCCATCATCGACACCGACGCCGCCCAGGCGAAGCCGGCTGCACCGGCGGCACAGCCGGCAGCGGCACCGCCGGCGCCGGCGAAAGCGGCCTCGCCAGCGGCCAGGGCAGCGCCCGCGGAGAAGCCCGCGGTGGTCGCGGCAGCACCGGCGGCCGCGAGTGCGACGGCCAGCGTCACCGCCCTGCCGGCGGCACGCAAGCTCATGGCGGAGCAGGGCATCGCCGCCGGCGACGTCGATGGCAGCGGACGCGGGGGGCGCATCACCAAGAGCGACGTTGAATCCGCGGCGGCGGCGAAGGCTTCGCCGGCGGCGAAAGCGCCGCCTGCTCCGGCGCCTGCACCGATCGCGCCGACGCAAGGCACGCGTCCCGAGCAGCGCGTGCCGATGTCGCGCCTTCGCGCGCGCATCGCCGAGCGCCTGGTGCAGTCGCAGGCCACGGCCGCCATCCTGACGACTTTCAACGAAGTCAACATGCAGCCGGTGATCGAGCTGCGCAACCGCTACAAGGAGCGCTTCGAGAAGGAATACGGCGTCAAGCTCGGCTTCATGAGCTTCTTCGTCAAGGCGGCCGTGCACGCGCTGAAGAAGTTCCCGCTGGTCAACGCATCGATCGACGGCAACGACATCGTCTACCACGGCTATTACGACATCGGCATCGCCGTCGGCAGCCCGCGCGGACTCGTGGTGCCGATCCTGCGCGACGCCGACCAGGCATCGATCGCCGAGATCGAGAAGCAGATCGCCGACTTCGGCAAGCGTGCGCAGGACGGCAAGCTCACGCTCGAGGAGTTGACCGGCGGCACGTTCTCGATTTCCAACGGCGGCGTGTTCGGATCGATGATGTCGACGCCGATCATCAATCCGCCGCAATCGGCGATCCTCGGCGTGCATGCCACCAAGGACCGCGCCGTGGTCGAGAACGGGCAGGTGGTGGTGCGGCCGATGAACTACCTCGCGCTGTCGTACGACCACCGCATCATCGACGGCCGCGAGGCGGTGCTGTCGCTGGTGGCGATCAAGGACGCGCTGGAGGATCCGGCGCGAATGCTGCTGGAGCTTTGATGGCCGACACCTTCGACGTCGTCGTCATCGGCGGAGGCCCGGGCGGCTACACGGCGGCGATCCGGTCGGCGCAGCTCGGTTTCGCCACCGCCTGCATCGACGACTGGACGCGCGCCGGCGGCAAGCCCGCGCTCGGTGGCACCTGCACCAACGTCGGCTGCATCCCGTCGAAGGCGCTGCTGCAGTCGTCCGAGAATTTCGAGCACGCGACCCATGGTTTCGCCGAGCACGGCATCGTCGTCGGCAACGTGGCGCTCGACCTGGCGAAGATGATCGCGCGCAAGGACAAGGTCGTCGCGCAGAACAACGACGGCATCGCCTATCTCTTCAAGAAGAACAAGATCGCCTCGTATCTCGGGCGCGGCGCGTTCACCGGCAGGAGCGGCGACGGCTACGCGATCGGCGTCACCGGCGCCACGCCGGCGTCGCTGGTCGCGCGCCACGTCATCGTCGCCACCGGCTCGCTGCCGCGCGCGCTACCCGGTGCGCCGTTCGATGGCCGGCTGGTGCTCGACAATGCCGGTGCGCTCGCGATGCCGGCCGTGCCCAGGCGGCTGGGTGTCGTCGGTGCCGGCGTCGTCGGGCTCGAGATGGGCAGCGTGTGGCGCCGGCTCGGCGCCGACGTGACGGTGCTCGAGGCGCTCCCGGTGCTGCTCGGTGCGGCCGACGAGGCGGTCGCCAAGGAGGCGCAAAAGCAGTTCGCCCGCCAGGGCCTCGCGATCCATGTCGGCGCCAGGATCACGCGCGTCGCCAGTGGCAAGGACGACGTCACCGTCGAATGGACGGACAGCGGCGGCGCCGCGCAGAAGAGCGTGTTCGACCGGCTGATCGTGGCGATCGGTCGCGCGCCCAACACCGCGGGCCTCGGCGCCGACACGATCGGCCTCAAGCTCGATGCGCGCGGCTTCATCGAAGTCGACGACGATTGCGCCACCGCACTGCCGAACGTCTTCGCGATCGGCGACGTGGTGCGCGGGCCGATGCTCGCACACAAGGCCGAGGAGGAAGCGGTGGCGGTCGCCGAGCGATTCGCCGGACAGAAGCCGCATGTCGATTTCAACACCGTGCCGTGGGTCATCTACACGGCGCCGGAAATCGCGTGGGTCGGCGAGACCGAGCAGCAATTGAAGGCGCGGGGTGTCGCCTACAAGGCTGGAACGTTCCCCTTCACGGCCAACGGCCGCGCCCGCGCGATGGGCGAGACGCGCGGCTTCGTCAAGCTCGTGGCCGACGCGGCGAGCGACCGCGTGCTCGGCATGCACGCGATTGGCCCGATGGTGTCCGAGCTGATCGCCGAAGGCGTGATGGCCATGGAATTCGGCGCGTCGAGCGAAGACATCGCACGCATCTGCCACGCCCACCCGACCCTGTCCGAGGCGACCAAGGAAGCGGCCCTCGGCGTGCTGGGACGCCAGCTCAACCTGTAGGGCGAGCGCGCCGCCTGGCGCGCGACGGCGCAGGGCGGACATCGGGTGTCGCTCGCGCACGCCTCGCGAACTCGCCTTGGCCGGACGGCCGACCGTCGCCGCCGCGACGTCTCGCCCTGCGTGCGTTTCCGGGCCTACGCATGCGGCAGTGCACGATGACGCAGCTTTTGCGGCGGGACCGGCGATTGGAGTTAAGATTGCCCGCGTGAGTGCAGCGGATGCATCCTCCGGCGAGAGCATCGCGTCACAGC
>DATBOK010000109.1:0-17677 GCA_036553845.1 Casimicrobiaceae bacterium | reverse complement strand
GGTGCTCATGTGGCACCCGCCTTCGGTGCAACGTCCGGCGCCTTGGCAGCAGGCTCGGGCAGCGCCCAGCCGACGACGTCGAATTGCACGTTGAGCTCGGGTTCCTGGCCGGCGCCCGGCTTGAAGCCGCGGAACGCATTGAGCGGACGCACCGAGAGGTTGTCGATGACGAGGTACGGCTGCTCGGTCTCGATCGTGTACAGGATTTTCGCGAGCACGGGCGTGGTTGCGAAGAACTGCACGTTGGCGACGATCTGCTTCATGCCGGCGTCGTCACGCGGCGGTGGATTCTGGCTGGTGGTGATGCGACCGCCGTTGCTCTCGATCGCACCCTTGACGAGTTCCTGCAACTCCGCGCCGGCCAGGTTGGCGGCCGTGTTCTGCAGGAAGAAGCGACGACCGTTGCGGGCGCGGATCGCATCGAGCGCCTTGCGGTATTCCGGCGCCTGCGCGGCGATCCGGCGATAGCGCATCAAGCGGTCGGCCGAATCGGCAGTGGCGCGGTTGTAGTGCAGGTGCGCGAGCACGACCGGCACGAGCACGAGGGCCACCAGCGCCACCAGCGCGAGGACGGCGAGCGCCACCGCCAACGCGCGCGATTGCGCGGGCGTCATGCGCGACGCGAAGGCGGGCGTCATTGCGGGTCCTCCCCGGGCTTGTCGTCGCCGGCACCTTCTTCGGGCACGCCTTCTTCGCTCGGTGCATTGGCGTCGGTGGCGGCCGGTTGCTCGGGCACCGCGGCCGGTTGCGCGGGTTGCGCAAGTTGCGCGGGTTGCGCAGGTTGCGCCACCGGCGCGTTGGCGCCGCCGCGGCCGCGCCCGCGGCGGGCCTCGAGACGCGCGGCCCGGCCCGCCCTGCCCGGCGCCACGGTCGGCGGTGCCGCGGCCGGCGGCGCCGGTGCCGCTTCCGGGGTGGCGTTGGCGTCGGCCGTCGCCTTGGCCGCGATGCCGGGCGCGAGTACGGGCGGTGCGGCGGACGCCGCGGCCGGCGGCGCCGGTGCGGCGCTCGCCGGCGCCGGGATCATGCGCTGCGGCGCGGCGGCGGCCGCGCGCGGTGTCGGCGCCTTCATCGACTCGGTCAGCGCGATCTTCTCCGGCACCGGCGTCGGCTTCAGCTGCGCACCGATGTCGAACGACTCGCCCGGGCCGGGCTGCAGCTTGGTCGTCGGCGAGCGTGGCGCGGCGTGGCCGACGAGCGTGGCGTTCTCGAGCAGCGAGATCAGCTTGCCGGCGTTGGCCGATTCGCCGCGCATGAACACCTCGCGCTGGGTTGTCTTGCCGCGGATCGTCGACTTCACCTCGAATTGCGTGAGCCAGGTATCGTCGGGCAAGAGCTTCGTCAACTCGTTCAGCACCTGTGCGACGCCGGGCGTGGTGAACTTGCGCTCGAGGGCGAAGTTGTATTCACCGACCATGCGGTCGACCTCGCTGCGCAGCCGGTCGGAAATCTGGGCGCGGATCGCCGCCTGGTCCGCCGCATTCATGATCGCGATCGCGTATTCGCGCTTCTGCCACAGCGGCACGACGATGATGGCGACGACGAGCGCGCACAGCAATGCGAGCGGCGCAAGTACGTGCCAGCGCAGGAATCCGCCGGCCACGGCGCGATCCTCCGGTGCCAGCAGGTTGACCGGCGAGGTCGCCGCGTCCTGCGGCGCGCCCGGCACCACGGCGACGACGTCGGCGCCGAACGAGCGCGCCAGCGCGATCGCCTGCTCGAGCGCTCGGCGGCGCACCGCGACGAGATCGACGCCGATCGTGCGCCGCGCAGAATCGCGCTCGACCACTGCGGCATCAAACGCCACGTCCTCGGCCTTGAACGGCGTCAGCCGGTCGAGGTCGTAGCCGATCGTGGCGCGCAAGTTGTCCTCGACCGCGGCGGGCAGCGTCAGGCGGCGGCGCAGCACGAGCTTCGGCGCCAGCGCAAGCGTCACGTCACGCGGTCCGGTGCGCCCGGCAAACATGGTGTCCAGCGCGGTGCGCCCCTGCGCGGCGAGCGTCGGCGCATCGGCGATCGCGGCGATGCTCGCGGCCTGCACCATGCTCACGGTATTGCCTTCGCGCACCGGCCGCCAGAAGCCGATGCGATCGCCGTCCTGCGCGATCACCGGGCGCAGCTTGCGCTCTTCGAGCGCGACCGCGAGCCGGCGCGGCACCGCGCCGGCGAGCTCGCGTCCCCACCATGCGAAGAAACCGGTGACGCCCAGCCGGCGCGCCCAATCGGCAAGAGAAAAGTTCGCCGTGGCGAAATCAGTATCGGCCATTGGAATTGACGTTGGAGGCGGCGACCGCCTGGGTCGCCGCGGGCGCGGCACCGCTGCCCTGCAACCACGCGAGAACGATCAACGGGCGGCGCATGTCCGCGGAGGGACGCACGACCGCTTCGCGGACGAAGGTTACACCATCGCCCAGCGCCGCCGTCGCACGGATGCGCCATGTCGACGCCGCGCCCGACGCGAATCCGGCCGCGGGCGGGAACGGCGGCATCGCCAGCTTGGAGGCGAGCGCATCGGCGCGCGCGGCGAGGAACGCGTCGACCAGCTCGGGCGTCGCGTTGGGCAACGCCAGCAGCACGTCGCGACCGGCGGTCGCCGGATTCACGCCGCGAACCCGCGAATAAACGGTCAGCGAGGGCGCGATCCGCGCGAAGAGCGCGCCCGGCATGCCGAGCACGCGCGACACCTCCCCGACCGTCTCGAACGGCGCGTTGGCCGGACCGTACTTGAGGCCTGCCGCCTGGTAATCGGGCGCCTCGGCGCCATTGGGGCGCTTCAGGTCGTCGGCATCCTTCCAGTCGTTGATGGCGTCCAGCAGGCGCGCGGCCGTGTCCGCATCGGCGCCGCCTACCTGCGTCAACAGGCTGGTGATGAGCGCATCGGGTGCCGAGTTGATGTCGATCTTCGCCGCTTCGTCGACCGCCGTGACGGTCAGCGTGAGCTCGCCATCGCGCCACGTGTGCGGGCTGCCGTCCGCCGTCCACGCATCGGCGATGCGCGGCCGCGTGAGCTCGTAGACGGTGCGCTCGACCGCGCCGTCGGCGGCGGCGCGCGCCTGCGCGATCTCCACCGCGTTGCGTGCCGACAGCGCCTCGTGGCGCATGCCGAATGCGAAGCTCGCGCCGATCGCCGTCAGCAGCACGGTGAGCCACAGCACCAGGATCAGCGCGATGCCGCGCTGGCGCGCGCGCGGCGCGCATGCCGGTCGCCGCACGCAATGCGGCGCATGGGCGGCGAGTGGCAACGGATGCATGCTCATGACGACACGCAATGCTGGCGGTTGTAGTCGTAGCCGCGGCAGCCCGCTTCGGGTGCGTTGCGCGGCGACGCGTAGATCGTCGGCCATGGCGCCGCATGCGCCGGCGTGACGTCGATGCGGATCTCGAGCGGCAGCGCCTGGCGGCTGTCCCAGCGGTCGCGCCACGTCGGCGCCACGCTGACGTCGGCGCCTTCGTCGCGGCCGTAATACTGGAGCTTGACCGAGGCGATGTCGTCGGCGAGCACCGAATGGTCGTTGCCGCTGAACTCGGGCATCGTGCCCGCGGCGACGTCGGGCACCATCCGATCGAGCACGAGCTGGCTGCGCTCGCCGTCCTGCGCGACGCGCAGGCGGTACAGCCACACGCCGCCGCCCTGGATGCGCGACGGCACCGGCGCCGCGTACACGAGCTCGCTGGCGCCGCCGGTGAAAAGCAGCGGGAAGTCGACGATGCGCTTCATCCGCTGCGGATGCTCTTCCTCGATCTGCGAGCGCAGGAACTCCGAGGCGAGCCGCATGCTGGCGGAGCTCTCCGCCCGCGCGTCACCGGTGTCCCAGCTCTTGCCGGCGAGCTTGAGCGTGCCGAACAGCACCGCCGACATGAGCGCCATCAGCGTCAGCGCGATCAGGAGCTCGATCAGCGTGAAGCCGCGTGCGGGCGCTGCCGCGGCACCTTGGCGGCGCGGCGTCATTGCAGGTCCTTGCGCACGAGCTTGACGGTGGACAGCGCAATCGTCCGATCCGCGCCCGACGCGCCCGGAAACGACACGTTGACGCTGACGCGCAGCAGGTAGATCGGCAATTGCGCGGAGGCGTTGAGCAGGTCCTGGCTGGTATCCGGCGCGACGTACGGCTCGACCTTCGTCGTCCAGGTGACGCGCCCGTCGTCGTCGCTGCCGGAATTGCTGCCTTCCTTGAGCGGATAGGTCGCGGCTGCCGATGCGAGATGGCCCTCGGCGACCAGCACTGCACGGCTCCATTCCTCGGCGGCGCCGGCGTTGCGCAGCGACGACGAATAGAGTTGCGACAGCACGCTGCCGACGACCGCCAGGATCACGAACGCCACCAGCACCTCGAGCAGCGAGAAGCCGCCGCTTCGACGTGCAGGCGTGCTGTCGACAGGTGGCTTCCCGCCCGCGCGGAAATGTCGCCAAGGCGCCATCGCCGTCACCGCGCCGGTCATTGCAGGATCGACACGCGGCCGGTCAGCCAGTCGATGTCGATGTCGTACTTGCGCTCGCCGGAAGCGACGGTGATGCGGCCGCCGTTGCTGCCGCCGTCCGGAAAGAAGCGGATCGCGCCCGTGGTGTCGTTGACGAGGTCCGACTGCGCGGTGAAGAGCTTGAGCTCGGCGTCCTTCGGCAGTGAATGCTCGACCGGATCGTCGGCGACCTTGAAGCGGCGCCCGGCGAGGTCGATCGCGACGAACGTCTCGTGGCGCTTCGCCACGGCCTCGCTGCGCGCGTAGCGCAGCCCCGCGGCGAGCTCGCGCGCGGCACCGCGCAGCGCGGTGTTCGACACCCCGCTGCCGCCGAACATTGGCATGGCGAACGCCGCGACGAGCGCCATGATGGCGAGCACGATCAGCAGCTCCATCATCGTGAAGCCGCCGTGGCGAAGGACGGGCGAGCGTGGCATCACGGCCGTCGACTACTGCTCATCCCAGCTCGTGATGTCGCGGTCGGGCCCGTCGCCGCCTTCCTTGCCGTCCGGGCCCATGGACACGATGTCGTAGGCGCCATGCTGGCCGGGCGCCGTGTACTTGTACTCGTTCTTCCACGGATCCATCGGCAGCGTGCCGTTCTTCCAGTACGGGCCGTTCCAGTTGGTGACGCCGGCCGGCGCGGCGATGAGCGCCTGCAGGCCTTCCGACGTCGTCGGATAACGGCCGACCTCGAGCTTGAACAAGTCGAGCGATTGGCCGATCTGGTTGATCTCGATCTTGGCCGCCTTGCGCTTCGCCTCCTCGGCCTGGCCGAAGAACTTGCCGCCGACGACACCCATCACCACGCCGATGATGACGAGCACCGCGAGCAGCTCCATCATCGTCATGCCGGACTGCTTTCGATCGATACGCATGGTTCTCTTCCCGTTGATGCGGACGTCGCGCGCGGCGCGCGGTGCCCGTCCGCTGGTCGTTCAGTTGACGAGCTCGCTCATGCCGAGGACGCCGAGCAGGATGGACAGCACGATGAAGCCGACGACCACCGCGAGCCCGAGGATCATCACCGGCTCCAGCACCGCGAGGAAGCGCTTGATGACGAGCTGCACCTCGCGGTCGTAGACGTCGGCGACGCGGATCAGCATCTCCTCGAGCTGGCCCGATTCCTCGCCGACCAGGATCATCTGCGTGGCGAGCCGGGGGTAGACGCCGGTGGCGGTCAGCGGGCGCCCGAAGCCCTTGCCCTCGCGCAGCTCGGCGATCACGCCGTCCAGCGCGTCACGCATCACGAGGTTGCCCACCGTCTCCTTGACGATGGACAACGCGCCGAGCAGCGTGACGCCGTTCGACAGGAGCGTGCCGAGCGTGCGCGTGAAGCGCGCGGTCTCGATTTTCTGCACCAGCTCGCCGAGCAGCTTGCGGCGCAGCACGAAGCCGTCGAAGCGCTTCTTCGACGACGGATTGGCGATCAGGCGGCGCCCGAGCCAGATCATGCCGAAGATCGCGATGATCACCGTCCACCAGTAGCTGCGCATGTACTCGCCGGCGGCGATCACCATCGTCGTCGACCACGGCAGCGCCTTGCCCGCCTGCGCGAACTGGGTCTTGAACTGCGGCACGACGAAGAACAGCAGCACCATCACCGAGATCACGGCGACGCAGATGAGGATCGTCGGGTAGATCAGCGCCGAGCTGACCGTGCCCTTGAGCTCCTTGTTGCGCTCCATCGTGTCGGCCAGCCGCGTCAGCACCACGCCCAGTGCGCCGCCCGCCTCGCCCGCGCGCACGATATTGATGTAGAAGCGCGAGAACGTCTCGCGCCGCGCGTCGAGTGCCTGCGACAGCGCCTTGCCGCCGCGCACGTCGTCGCGCACGCCCTGCAGCAGCGCCGCCACCGGGCGCGACGGCGCGAGGCCGATCAGCGTCTCCAGCGCGCGGTCGAGCGGCAGGCCGGAGCGCAGCAGCGTGGCGAGCTCGCGGGTGATCGCGAGGAGCTGGTCCTGCGACACCGTCTTCGACGCGAACATCGACACGCGCTCGCGCTTCACCGGCGCCGCCATCGTCGCGCGCGCCGCGCCGCTTGCGGCCATCACCTGCATCGGCATCAGGCCCTGGTCGCGCAGGCGATCGACGATTTCCGCCTCGTTGGCGGCCTCGATCTCGCCGGTGGAAAGTTCGCCGGCCGTGGACACGGCCTTGTAGCGGTAGAGCGGCATCGCGCGGCCCGCGCCTTCAGTCTTCGCGCGTGGCGCGAAGCACTTCCTCGATCGTGGTGGTGCCGGCCACCGCCTTGCGCAGGCCGTCCTCGTACATCGTCAGCATGCCGTCCTTCATCGCCTGCGACTTCAGCTCGGCGGCATTCGCGTGCTTCATCACCATCGTGCGCACGGCGTCGGTCATCGGCATCATCTCGATGATGCTGACGCGCCCCGTGTAGCCGGTGTTGGCGCAGTTCGCGCAGCCGCGCGCGTGGTAGAGCGTGACGTCGTGGCCGTCGACGAAGCGCGCGAGGCCCATCTGCGCGACGACTTCGGGCACCGCGTGGTACGGCTCCTTGCAGTGGGTGCACAGCGTGCGCACCAGGCGCTGCGCCTGGATGCCGATCACCGTCGACGTCAGCAGGTAGTCCTCCACCCCCATGTCGAGCAGGCGGTTGACCGTCGACGGTGCGTCGTTGGTGTGCACGGTCGACAGCACGAGGTGGCCGGTGAGCGCCGACTGCACGGCGATCTGCGCCGTCTCGAGGTCGCGGATCTCGCCGATCATGATGATGTCGGGATCCTGGCGCACGATCGAGCGCAGCGCGTTGGCGAACGTGAGGTCGATCTGCGGCTTCACCTGGATCTGGTTGATGCCCGCCATCTGGTATTCGACCGGATCCTCGACCGTCAGGATCTTGACGTCGGGATTGTTGAGGCGGTCGAGCGCCGTGTACAGCGTGGTCGTCTTGCCCGAGCCCGTAGGCCCGGTGACGAGCAGGATGCCGTTGGGCTGCAGCAGCGCCTTCATGAACGCGTCCAGCGTGTCCTGCATGAAGCCGAGCTTCTGGAAGTCGAGGGCGACGCCGCCCTTGTCCAGGATCCGCATCACCACCGACTCGCCGTGCATCGTCGGCACCGTCGACACGCGCAGGTCGATCTCCTTGCCCTGGATGCGCAGGCGGATGCGGCCATCCTGCGGCAGCCGGCGCTCGGCGATGTCGAGGTTGGCGAGGATCTTGACGCGCGAGATCACCGCCGCCGACAGGCGCTTGGGCGGCGACTCGATCTCGTGCAGCACGCCGTCGATGCGGTAGCGCACGATCAGGCGGTTCTCGAACGGCTCGATGTGGATGTCGGAAGCGCGCGCCTCGAGCGCATTGGTGATGAGCAGCGACACGAGGCGGATGACCGGCGCTTCGGAAGCGAGGTCCTTCAGCTGCTGCACGTCGGCGTCGAACGCGATCTCGTCGACACGCTGCTCGATGTCACCGACGATCGCGCCCGTGCCCGGCTTGCCGGCGCCGTACAGGCGCTCCAGCGCGGCGTCGAGCTCGGTGGGGATCGCGACCATCGGCCGCACCGCGCGGCCGGTGACCATCTCGAACGCGCCGATCGTGTAGGTGTCGGTGGGATCGGCCATCGCCAGCGCCAGCTCGTTGTCGTCCTCGCGCACCGGCAGCGCGCGCGCCTCGCGCAGGAAGCGCGCCGACACGCGCTCCTCGAGCACCGGCAATTCGGGATAACTCGCCGCATCCAGCACCGGCAATCCGAGCTGCGCGGCAAGCGCTTCGGTGACGTCGCGCTGCGCGCAAAGGCCCAGCGTGACGAGCAGCGCGCCGAGCTTGCCACCCGAGTCCTGCTGCAGCCGCAATGCGCGCTCGAGCGCCGTGGCGTCGAGCTTGCCGCGCTCGATCAGGAGCTCGCCAAGGCGTTTGCGGGTGGATTCGGACACGTGGAAGGGCTCGTCGCTCGTCTCGCGAAAGCGGGGCGCGGCCCCGCGAAAGAGGCGCCGAATGTTACCACAGGCGCCCCCGCTGAATTAACGCAAATCCGTGTTGCACAAGGGTTTTTTGCCCTTCCCCCGGGATCGCGGCAGACCCGTGGGCCGCCGCCGAACATCGACATGTCGTCGATCGGAGACGCCCGCTCGTGAGCCGCGAATCGTGCGCATGCCATGCCGATCCGGCGCGCACGCTCGCTCTTGTGACCGCGTGCGCCCGCGAAGGTTTACGCGCCGCGGCCCGTTGCAGGATGTAACGCGGCAGACCCGACGATGGCCGACATGTCGGCAATAAAAACCTGCCGGCGACCTTGCGGACACGCATTGAACGCGAAGCGGCGGTATTCGCGATCCCAGGCAGGATGCGAGTCCACGCGCAGTTCCTGCTGCGGGCCGGCGAACGGCGCGGCGGTGCGGATGCGCACGAGCTCGGTCTCGCGCGAATTCACGAGGTCGAGCCAGCGGATGGGCGTGGTGCCGTCTTGATACGCGAGCGGCTCGGATACGTACGCATCGGTCAGCACGTGCACGCCGTCCGGATGCATCGTCGGATGACCCGACGCCTGCAGGTGCTCGTCGAGCAGGCGCAGGTCGGCGCCGTCGTGGCGCACGGAGGCGAGGCGCAGTCCGGTTCCCGTGAGGTTGAGGTTCATCAGCACGTGCTCGCCATCGGGACACCAGTTCGGATGATGGCCGCCGCGCCGCCAGTGCCGATCGGTGATCGGCCGCGCAAGCCCGCTGCCGTCGGCGTTCATGGTGATCACGTTGTTGAGGCGCGGCTGCCCGGCCACCGGCGACAGCCAGCGCAGGATGAACATCAGCCGGGTGCCCTGCGGATTCCACTTGGCATGGAAGCCGTAGAACGCGCCGGACGCGAACGCCGCGCGCTCCTCCGCCGTGAACGTCGCCGCGACGATGTCGGCGAGCGACACGAGAAGCCGGCATTCGCCGCCCGCGGTATCGGTGACGTACAGGCCGTCGTCGGCGGGCGCGCCCTGGTTGCGCGGAATGTGCTCGCGCGGCACGACCACGCCGTAGCCCGCCTGCGTGCGCCGAGTGCGGCGCAGGCAGGGGCTCGCGCTGCTGCGGCCATCGGGCGAGATGCAATAGACGGTGCCGCGAAGCGTGCTGCGCTCGCCGGTCGCGGGATCGAGCCGCACCCCGAACGGCAGCCACGTCGTCGTGTCGACATCGTTGAAGTAGAGGCTGTGGTCGTCGGTGCCCCATTGCACTTGCGCGCCGAGCTGCGTGTCGGCACCGCGCGTCGTCGCCACCGTCGCCACGTCGCCGGTGGCGAGGTCGGCGACGATGACGTCGGCCTCGGTGCCCGGCGGCGGCAGCCGGTCCTCGAATGCGAAGCGCGTCATCGCCAGATAGCGCCCCGACGGGCTGAACGGCGACGTGTCGTGGAAGCGATGGATCGCGCCGCCGATGTCCGGCGTCACGCAGGTGATGGGAACGGCCGGCGCGAACTGGGTGTAGTTCCGGTGCGTCATGACACCGCCGGCGCGCGCCAGTCGTCGAGGTTCCACTCGAGCATTTGCTCGAGCTCGCCGATCTCGTCCGCGAAGGCGCGCTGCAGGAACGTCGCGGCGCTGGCGCTCATCGGCGCAGCATACGGAAAATCGTTGACCGAGCGCGGCAGCGCCGACGCGAACGGCGCCACGCCCAGGAATCGCGTGATGGTCGCCAGTGCCGCCGGTGGGTCGCGCTGCAGCTCGTCGCTGCGCATCACCAGCGTCTGCTCGCGCGGGAACAGCGCCCAGATGCGCTTGAGCTGGACGCTGTAGCGGCCACGGTCGACATACGAAATGCGCTTGTGCTGGCGCGTCGGCGACGCCGCGAGGCGCTCCTCCTCGCTCGCCAGCGCGGCGTCGAAGCCGAGGGTTTCGCGCTGCTTGCGCACTTCCATGTTCCAGTGCGAGTACGCGCGCGTCGCCGGGTTGCGCAGCAGCATGATGAACTTCATCGCCGGGTTGTAGGCGTGGATGCGCGCCGCCACGGGCTCCCAATACATATAGAACGGCGTCGCCTCGCCCACCACGCGCTGCGACGCGCGCGGCTCGAAGAAGCTGTGATAGACGGTGTAGTCCGCGCCGCGCGCGAAATGCGGGTCGTCGTCGAAGTAATGCACTTCCTTGACGCGATCCGGCAGGCAGATCTCGACATGCTCGCGCAGGTACGTGTCGAGCGCGCTGGTGCCCCCCTTTTGCGTGCCGGCGACGACGAAATCGATCTTGCGCGCAAGTCCTTCGAGCCGGCCGTGGCACACCTTGAAGCGGCGGCCGCTGCCGCACGGACAGGGGTCGTTGCGTCCGGGACCCGGCATGCGGCGAAACTCAGCGAATCGCGGCGAACGCCGCACGCGCCGCGGCGAGCGTGGCGTCGAGCGTCGCGACGTCGTGCCGTGCGGACACGAATCCCGCTTCGTACGCCGAAGGCGCGAAGTAGACGCCCGCGTCGAGCATCGCGTGGAAGAAGCGGTTGAAGCGCTCCTTGTCGCAGGCCATGATCTCGGCGAAAGTCGTGGGCACGCGCGCCGCGAAATACAGTCCGAACATGCCGCCGACGCTGTCGGCCGCGAAGACGACGCCCGCGCGGCGCGCTTCGGCTTCGAGACCCCGGCACAGGTTCGTGGCCGTCGCCGCGAGGCCTTCGTAGAAGCCCGGTCGCTCGGTGATCGCGAGGGTGGCGAGACCCGCCGCGATCGCCACCGGGTTGCCGGACAGCGTGCCGGCCTGGTACACCGGCCCCAGCGGCGCAATCATCTCCATGATCGCGCGCCGGCCGCCGAAGGCCGCGACCGGCATGCCGCCGCCGATCACCTTGCCGAGCGTCGTGAGGTCGGGGACGATCCCCGTCATGCCCTGCACGCCGCGTGCGTGCACGCGAAAGCCGGTCATCACCTCGTCGAAAATAAGCACGGCGCCGTGGCGATCGCACTGCGCGTGGATCGCCTCGAGAAATCCGGCCGCCGGCTTGACGAGGTTCATGTTGCCGGCAATGGGCTCGACGATCACCGCCGCGATCGCGTCACCCTGCGCGGCGAACAACGCGTCGAGCGCGGCGACGTCGTTGTACGGCAGCACCAGCGTCTCGTTGGCGATCGCCGCCGGCACGCCGGCCGACGATGGCTGGCCGAAGGTCAGCGCGCCCGATCCCGCCTTCACCAGCAGGCTGTCGCCATGACCGTGATAGCAGCCCTCGAACTTGACGATGCGGCTGCGGCCGGTGAACCCGCGCGCGAGGCGCAGCGCCGACATCGTGGCCTCGGTGCCGGACGACACGAGGCGCACGAGCTCGAGCGAAGGCAGACGCCGGCACAGCGTCTCCGCCATCTCGATCTCGATTTCCGTGGGTGCGCCGAACGACAGTCCCAGCGCCGCGCGCTCCTGCACCGCCCGCACCACGCCCGGCTCGGCATGCCCGACGATCGCCGGGCCCCATGAACCCACGTAGTCGATGTAGCGCCGGCCGTCGGCATCGAAGACGTACGCGCCTTCGCCGCGCGCGAGGAATCGCGGCGTGCCGCCGACCGACCGGAACGCCCGCACGGGGGAATTGACACCCGCCGGGATCGTGCGCTGGGCGCGCGCGAAAAGCTCGTCGTTCCTGCTCATCGGCACGCCCTCCCCGAGGCGCCCTTGACCACATCAAGACCGTGGCGACGCGCGATCATGCGGCGGACGTCGCGGCCGTGGCAAAGATCGCGGCCAGCGCGCGCGCCGCGCGCGCGACGTCGGCGACCTCGGCGTGCGCGAACACGTCGGAGATCACGGCGAGTGCGTCGGCGCCAGCCGCGACGAGCGGCGCCGCGTTCGCCGCAGTGATGCCGCCGATCGCGACCACCGGCACGCCGAGCGGTCTCGCGAGGCCGAGCAGCGCCATGTCCGCGCGACGTGCCCCGGGCTTCACGGCCGACGGGTGGAAGCTGCCGAACGCCACGTAGTCGGCGCCGGCGGCGACCGCCGCGCGCGCGCGAACCAGCTGGTCGTAGCAGGACACGCCGACGATGCCGCGGCCACCCAGCGCACGACGCGCAGCGTCGATGTCGGGGTCGTCCTCGCCGACGTGCACGCCATCGGCGCCGACCCGCGCGGCAAGCGCGGCATCGTCGTTGACGATGTACAGCGCGCGGCCGCGGCAGGCATCGGCGAGCGCGCGAGCCTGCGTTTCGCGCGTCGCGGCGTCCGCCGTCTTGCTGCGGTACTGGATCGCGGCGGCGCCGCCGCGGATGGCGGCGTCGACGCGCGCGACGATGTCGCGAGTATCGGGAAGATCGGGAGTGACCGCATACAGGCCGCGCACGCGCGCGGCCAGCGCGCGCCGCGACTCAGTGGTTGCCGCGGGCATCGGAGAGCCTGCGCGCCTCGCGCGCGGCGTCGGCCTCGGCGTCCTCGACCGGCGCGTCCGCGTCCTCGCGCGCCCAGAACAGCCGGTCGGGGATCGCCTGTCCCATTCCCGGGCGGAAGGCCTTGTCGAGCGTCTGCCACGTGTAGTCCTGGGCTTCGCGCACGGCGTCGGCCAGCGCGAGGCCGTTGGCCAGCATGGCGGCGATCGCCGAAGCGAGCGTGCAGCCGGAGCCGTGATAGCTGCCGGACAGGCGCGGCCAGGTGTCGCTGCGCATCACGCCCGCCTTGTTGTAGAGCGTGTTCACCACGTCGCTGGTGGACTCGTGCGTGCCGGTGATGAGCACCGTCTGTGCGCCCCATTCGATGAGCCGCGCGGCGCAGGTGGCGAGCGTAGGCTCGTCGTCGTCCTCGTCGGACTCGGCGAGGCGGCGCGCCTCGAGGCTGTTGGGAGTGATGATCGTGGTCTGCGGCAGCAGCATCTCGCGCAGCGCGTGCGTCATCTCGTCGCTCGCGAGCTCGTCGCCGCGTCCCGATGCCAGCACCGGGTCGAGCACCAGCGGCACGTCGGGGTAGTCGGCGATGATCTCGGCGATCGCGGCGATGTTCTCCACGCTGCCGAGCACGCCGATCTTGAACGCATCGACCGTCATGTCCTCGAGCAGCGCGCGCGCCTGGTCGGCGACCCACTCGGAATCGATCGCCAGCACGCCTTCGACGCCCATCGTGTCCTGCACGGTGATCGCGGTGATCACCGCCAGCGGGTGGCAGCCCATGCTCGCCAGCGCGAGGATGTCGGCGCCGACGCCCGCGCCGCCGGAGGGATCGGAAGCGGCGAAGGTGAGGACGAGCGGCGGGTTATCGGTCGGGGAGGTTGGCATCGGGATCGCGCGCGGCGGCGGGACTGCGTGGCAACGCCGTGGCGCGCAGCGTTGCTAAAATCGCATTTTAAACCGTCCCGGAATGGCGCGGCGCCGATGAAGAAATACATGTGCCTCATCTGTGGCTGGATCTACGACGAGGCCGAAGGCTGCCCCGAGGAGGGTATCGCGCCGGGCACGCGGTGGGAGGATGTGCCGCCCAACTGGAGCTGCCCGGAATGCGGCGCGCGCAAGGACGACTTCGAGATGATCGAGATCTGACGCGTTCGCGTCATCCTTCCGGCGAGGGCGGCATCCCTGCGGGGCGAGCACCGGGCCGCAACGCGGGTGCGCGCATGCCCGCGCGCGAAGGCCGCGCGGGCGATGCCGCGCCCGCGTGACGGCGGCGCGCACGCCGTTCAGCCCGCCAGCAGCGCCTTGATGTCGTGCACGAACACTTCCGGGCCCTGGCCGTAGCTGACGTACAGCCGGAGCCGCCCCTGCGGGTCATAGATGTAGGTCCCCGCCGAGTGGTCCATCGAATAGCTGCCGGGCGTGGGACCCGGCTGCTTCTGGTAGATCACCTTGTATTCCTTCGCCGTGGCAGCCAGCGCATCGGCATCGCCGCGCAAGCCGACGAAGCGCTTGTCGAACGCCGGCACGTACTGCGCCAGCACATCCGGCGTGTCGCGCGCGGGATCGACGGTGACGAACAGCACCTGCACGCGGTCGGCATCGGCGCCGAGGCTCTGCATCGTTTGGGCGAGCTCGGCGAGCGTCGTCGGGCAGACGTCCGGGCAATGCGTGTAGCCGAAGAACATGACCACCACCTTGCCGCGGAAATCGCCGAGCGTGCGCACCTTGCCGCTCGTGTCCGGCAGCGTGAAGCCATGGCCGAAATCCGAACCGGTGATGTCGGAGGCGAGGAACTTCGGCGGCGACGGCGCGCACGCGGCGAGTGCCAGGACAAGGACCGCGCACAGCGCGGCGCGGCGGCCGCTCATCGCCAGTAGTGATCGACCAGGAGCGCCGTGAACAGCGCCGCGAGGTAGAGAATCGAATAGCGGAACGCGCGGCGCGACAGCCCGTCGCTGTAATTTCGCCACAGCCTCCACGCGTAGCCGAGGAACACGCCGCCGAGCACCAGCGCGGCGACGAGATAGGGATAGCCGCTCATGCGGATGGCGAACGGCAGGCAGCTCACGGCCACCAGCACCAGCGTGTACAGCACGATCATCAGGCGCGTGTAGCGCGAGCCGTGTGTCACCGGCAGCATCGGCAGGCCGGCGCGCGCATAGTCCTGCGTGCGGTAGAGGGCCAGCGCCCAGAAATGCGGCGGCGTCCAGGCGAAGATCACGAGGAACAGGATCAGCGCCTCGGCGGACACCGAGTTGGTCATCGCCGCCCAGCCCAGCACCGGCGGCATCGCGCCAGACGCGCCGCCGATGACGATGTTCTGCGGCGTCGCCGGCTTGAGGATCACCGTGTAGACGATTGCATAGCCGACGAACGTGCCCAGCGTCAGCCACATCGTCAGCGGATTCACCATCGTCCACAGCGTCCACAGGCCCGCGCCACCGACGATCGATGCAAACACGAGCGTCGCGCCCGGCGTCAGCTCGCCGGCGGGCAGCGGGCGCCAGCGCGTGCGCAGCATCGCCGCATCGACCTTCTGCTCGACGAGGCAGTTGATCGCGGCGGCGGCCCCGGCGACGAGCGCGATGCCGACCGTGGCGAAGAACACGCGCTCCGGCGGCGGCAGCCCGGGCGTCGCCAGGAACATGCCGATCACCGCGCAGAACACGATCAACGACACGACGCGCGGCTTGGTGAGCGCGAGGAATTGCCGCAGGCGGCTTTCGGCGAGGGTGAACGTGGTCATGGGCGTTGCGGTGTCGCGTATCCGCGTTGGCCGCCGGGGCGGCAAGCGGACAGCCGCGGCCTCGTGCAGAGATCCCGGCCGGTGGTCGCGGCACGAACTCGGTATTTTAGCGCGGTCCGCATCGCCGCCGGTCGTTCAGCCGATCTGCGAGGCGCGCAGCAACTTGCCGAGGTCGTTCGCCAGCGCCTTGATGTCCGGCGCGCGCGGCCATGCGAGCACCGCGTTGCCGAGCGGATCAACGAGGTAGATCGCCTCGGCCCCGCGCGGCCACGCCGACATGGCGCCGGCAGCCACGCGCGCGATGGCGAGGTCGGGATGCTCGGCGACCAGCGCCGGCGCCACCGCCGCGGCGTCGGTGACGAGCCACAGGCGCGCCACGCGCTCGCGCTCGCGGCCCTGGATCGCGCGTGCCTGGCGCGTCGCGTACAGCGCCTGCGTGCACGTCGCGTCGCAGGCGCCCGGCGCCGCGGTCAGCATCAGCCAGCGGCCCCTGAAGTCCGCGACGGCGAGCGGCTTGCCGTCGAGCGCGGTGCCGGTGAGCGCTGGCGCCGGCGTGATGAGCAGCGATCCGTAATTGGTGCGGCTGTCGCGGTGGAACACGTAGTAGGCGAGGTACGCGGCGACTACCGGTGCAATGCAGACGACGGCGATGAGCACGAGCGGGCGGCGGCTCGCCCGCGATGGCGCGACCTGCGCGTTCACTTGCGCAGCACCACGAACCACGCCCACAGCGCCAGCGTCACGAGGGCAAAGGCGATCCACTGCAGCATGTAGCTGTAGTTGCGATCGGCGCCGACGTCCGCCGGCGCCCAGTCGCGCGCGAGTCCATCGCCTGGCGCGTCGTCGGCGTCCTGCTCGACGACGATCGGCAGCACGTCGATGCCGGTGACCGCGGCAAACCGCACGGGGTCGAGGTTCTGCCACAGGTTGCCGTCCGGCGCGGCGTGGTCGAGCTCGACGTAGCGGCCGGGCAACTCGATCCGGCCGCGCACCCTGCGCGCGCCGGCAGGCACCGGCACCACCGGCAGCTGCGCGCGCGAGGCGCCGGCCGCGACGAATCCGCGGTCGACGAGCACCGCGCGACCGTCGTCGAGCAGGAACGGCGCGACCACGTGGAAGCCGACGCGTCCGGCGTCGATCCGGTTGTCGATGAGAATCTGGCGAGGCGCGTCGTAGTGGCCCGAGAGGGCGACGCGCCGGTAGCGCCACGCCGCCCAGTCGTCGGCGTGCGGCAGGGCGACTGGCGCAAGGCGCGTGGCCGCCGCGAGGCGTGCGGCAAGCCCCTCTTTCGCCTGCATCCGCGCGTGCTGCCACACGGCCGCCGCCGCGAACAGCGCCACCAGCGCGAACGTGGCGAGCGTCGGCAGCACGCGCCTCCATTTACTGGCAGCGCGCTGCGCCGGAGTTCCGGCACGCGCGCCCGATCGAGGCCGTGGCGTTGGATTAGACTGCGAGACCATGAAGGCGTTCGTCATCGTCATGCTTGGCGCGATCATCGTCGCGCTCTTCACCGCGCTGGTGTTCCTGTTCCGCGATCGCGGTCGCGGCACGCGCATGGTCACCGCGCTGACGATCCGCGTCGGCCTGTCGGTGGCGCTGGTTGCCTTCCTCGTGCTGTCGTACTACATGGGCTGGATCTCGCCCGCCGGCATGCGCTAGCGGGCGCGCACGGTGCGCGCCCGGCGGGCCGTCAGAGCCAGTAGACCAGCACGAACAGCAACAGCCAGACGACGTCGACGAAGTGCCAGTACCATGCCGCAGCCTCGAATCCGAAGTGGTGCTCGGCGTCGAAGTGTCCGCGGAACACGCGCACCAGCATCACCGTCAGCATGATCGCGCCGATGGTCACGTGCGCGCCATGGAAGCCCGTCAGCATGAAGAACGTCGAGCCGTACACGCCCGAGCGCAGCGTCAGGCCGAGCTCGGTGTAGGCGTGGTGGTACTCGAACGCCTGCAGCGACAGGAACAGCGCGCCGAGCGCGATCGTGACGAACAGGAAGAGCTTGAGCTGGCCGCGATGGCCGGCCTTGAGCCCGTGGTGGGCGATCGTGAGCGTCACGCCCGACGACAGCAGGATGATGGTATTGATCAGCGGAATTCCGATCGCGCCCATCGGCGTGAACTGGGCCTTGATGTACGGGCCGACCGTCGGCCATCCCGCCGTGTAATCGGGCCACAGTATCTTCGAG
>DATBOK010000107.1:0-4512 GCA_036553845.1 Casimicrobiaceae bacterium | reverse complement strand
CATTGCGCAGCTGCGCTTCGTCGAGGACGACCTGCGCAATGGCCGCCTCGTGGCGCCGTTCGCGTTGCGCGTGCCCGCCGATGGCAGCTACTACTTCGCGTATCCGGCCGAGCGGCCGCAGCCCGAGCGACTGGCCGCGTTCGCGCAATGGATCCTGGGCGAGGCCGTCTCCGGCGAGTAGGAGAACGCGGTACCGGCCGGCGATTCGCGCGGCCCTGTCGCAGGATCGTTCTAGACGCGCGAATGCGACGGTCCGTAACCTGCGCCGATCGCAGCGACTTTTTGCCGCGATCCGTCCCGTGCCGCAATCCCCATCCACCCATTCGTCGCAACCACGCATTCCGCGCACGCTGTTCGACCGCCTGTGGGACGACCACCGGATCGACGGGCTCGGCGACGGCGTCGACCTTTTGCAGATCGATCGCCATGTGCTGCAGGAAGTGAGCAGCGCGGCCGCGTTCCAGGCGCTCGAGCGCACCGGGCGCGCGGTCGTCGCGCCGGCCCAGACGTTCGCAACGCAGGACCATATCCTGTCCACTGCGCCGGGACGCACCGAGACCACGTTCGGCGGCGGCATCGAGTTCGTGCGCTACCTGCGGCGCAATTGCGCGCGGCACGGCATCACGCTCTTCGACGTCGACGATCCGCGGCAGGGCATCGTACACGTGGTCGCCGCCGAGCTCGGCATCGCCTTGCCCGGCTGCACGTTCGTCTGCGGCGACAGCCACACGGCGACGCTCGGCGCGCTCGGTGCGCTGGCGTGGGGCGTGGGCACGTCGGAAGTCGCGCACGTGCTGGCGACGCAGGCGCTGCCACAGAAGAAGCCGAAGCCGCTGCGCATCGTCATCGACGGCACGCTGCCGCGCCACGTGACGCCGAAGGACGTGATCCTGCGCGTGATCCGCGAGCAGGGCGTCGCCGCGGGCGTCGGCCACGCCATCGAATACACGGGGCCGGCCGTGGCGGCGATGACGATGGAAGGGCGGATGACGCTGTGCAACATGTCGATCGAGCTCGGCGCGCGGATGGGCTTCATCGCGCCCGACGACACCACGTTCGAGTACCTCGCCGGACGCGAATTCGCGCCGCAGGGCGAGGCATTCGACGCGGCATTGCGTGCATGGCGCACGCTGCGCAGCGACGACGACGCGGCGTTCGCGCGCGTCGTCACGCTCGACGTCGGCAAGCTCCGCCCGCAGGTGAGCTGGGGCACGACGCCGGCGGACGTCGTCGACATCGACGAACCGATCCCAGACGTCGCGGCCGCGCCGGCCGCGCGTCGCGATGCGATGCACAAGGCGTATGCCTACATGGGCGTGGCGCCTGGCCAGCGCCTCGACGACCTGCCGATCGACGTCGTGTTCATCGGCTCGTGCACCAACGCCCGGCTGTCCGACCTGCGCGCGGCGGCCGCCCTCGTCGCCGGGCGCAAGGTGGCCGCAGGCGTGCGCGCGCTCGTCGTGCCGGGCTCGACCGCCGTGCGCCGCGCCGCGGAGGCCGAAGGCATCGACCAGATCTTCGCCGAAGCGGGCTTCGAGTGGCGCGCCGCGGGCTGCTCGATGTGCGTGGCGATCAACGATGACGCCGTAGCGCCCGGCGCGCGCTGCGTGTCGACGTCGAACCGCAACTTCGAGGGCCGCCAGGGGCCGGGTGCGCGCACCCACCTCGCGAGTCCGCTGACCGCCGCGGCGTCGGCGATCGCCGGACGCATTGCCGACCCTTCGCGGGTCGCCGGGGCCTGCTGATGGAACCTCTGGTGCACCTCGCGAGCGCCGTCGTCCCGCTGCTGCGCGACAACGTCGACACCGACGCGATCATTCCCGCCGCCTACATGCGCTCGCTCGCCACGGATCCCGCGACCGGGCTGTTCGGCCGCTGGCGCTATCGTGCCGACGGCAGCGCCGACCCCGGCTTCGTGCTCAACGACCCGCGCTACGCCGGTGCGCGGATCCTGCTGGCGGGCGCCAACTTCGGTTGCGGCAGCTCGCGCGAGAATGCGGTCTGGGCGCTCGCGCGCCACGGCATCCTCGCGGTGCTGGCGCCAAGCTTCGGCGACATCTTTCACGAGAACTGTTTCAAGAACGGCGTATTGCCGATCACCCTCGACCCGCGCGATCATGAGCGTCTCGTCGCCCTGTGCACCCGGGACGCGCCCTGCGCGCTCGCGATCGATGTCGCGCGCGGGGAGATCCGCACCGCGGCAGGATCCGACGCCTTCCACTTCGAACTCGAACCGCGCAAGCGCACGATGCTGATGAACGGCACCGACGAGATCGCCGCCACGCTGGCGGCGATGCCGCGCATCGACGCGTTCCGCGCGCTTCATCGCCGCGACAAGCCGTGGCTGTATGCGCCAGGTGGCGGCGCCGCCGGAGGCGGCGCGTGAGTCGCGGCACGCTGCGCAGCGCGCTGGCGGCCGAGACGCCGCTGGTGACGCCGCTCGCGCACGATGCGCTGTCGGCGCGACTGATCGAGCGCGCCGGATTTCGCGCGTTCGCCATCGGCGGCTCGGCGATGCTGGCCGCGCGCTACGCGCTGCCGGACATCGGCCTCGCCGCGCGCGGCGAGATGGCCGATGGCATCCGTGACATCGCCGCGGCGACGACGCTGCCGTTCCTCGCCGACGGCGACGACGGCTATGGCGACGTCAAGAGCGTGGCCCTCACCGTCGCGAGCTACGAACGGCTCGGCGTCGGCGGCATCCTGATCGAGGACCAGCGTCGCGATCGCAAGCAGCCGCGCGCCGAGGGCGCGAAAGGCGTGGTCGACATGGCGGAGATGACGGCGAAGCTGCGCGCGGCGATGGCCGCGCGGCGCGACCCGGAGACGCTGATCATCGGGCGCACCGACGCCTACGGCGCGCTCGGCCTCGACGCCGCGATCGAGCGTGCGCGTGCCTTCGTCGCGCTCGGCGTCGATGCGGTGTTCGTCGCGGGACTGAAGCGCGAGGAGGAGTATGCGCGAGTCGGCCGCGAGCTCGCCGGCGCGACGCTGTCCGCGGCGGTGTTCGAAGGTGTCGGCACGCCCTGGCTCACGCCGGCGGCGCTCGGCGCGATGGGTTATCGCCACGTGTCGTTTCCGGCGACGCTGCTGTTTCGCGCCGTGGGCACGATGCGCGACACGCTGGCGGCGTTGCGGCGGCACGCCGACGGCGCCGAGACGATGCAGCCTGCCGGCGATGCGGGCCAGAGCCGGGCGACGCTCGACGCGGCGCTCGACGTCGCGCGCTGGCAGGCGATCGAAGCTGAATTCGCGGTGTCCGGCGCGACGGCCGACGGGAAGGGCGCATGAAGGCGGGACGCACGACGCGGCACACGGCGCGTAACGCCGTCGAGCGCCCGCAGGCGTCGACGCCGGCCGCCACGCGATGGGGCAGCGACCTCGTCGCCGACATGCTGCGGGCGCTCGGCATCGAGTACATCGCGCTGACACCGGGGGCGAGTTTCCGCGGGTTGCACGACAGCCTCGTCAATCATCTCGGCAACGCGCGGCCATCGATGCTGCTCGCGCTGCACGAGGAGAACGCGGTGGCGATCGCCCACGGCTATGCGCGGGTCACCGGCAGGCCGATGGCCGTGGCGCTGCACAGCAACGTCGGACTGATGCACGCGACGATGGCGATCTTCAACGCCTGGTGCGACCGCATCCCGATCTTCATGCTGGGCGGCATCGGGCCGATGGACGCCGTGCAGCGCCGCCCGTGGGTCGACTGGATTCATACCTCGCGCGACGTCGGCGCGCTGATCCGCGGCTACACCAAGTGGGACGACCAGCCGGCGTCGGTTGCGGCGACGCTGGAAGCGATGGTGCGCGCGTGGCAGATCGCGCAGACCGCGCCGCAGGGTCCCGTGTACGTGTGCCTCGACGCGTCGGTGCAGGAGCAGCGTCTCGATGCCGGCGAGGCGCCGGCGCTGCCGGACATCGAGCGCTTCGCGCTCGCCGCGCCGCCGGAGCCGTCGCCCGACGCCGTGGCGAGTGCGACAGCATTGCTCGTCGCGGCGCAACAGCCGCTGATTCTCGTCGGACGCGTTTCGGGCACGCGCGAGGCATGGGATCGCCGCGTCGCGCTGGCCGAGCGCCTCGGTGCTCGCGTGCTCACCGATCTCAAGACGGGCGCGCGCTTTCCGACGCAGCATCCGCTGCATCCCCATCCGGCCGGCATCTTCGTCAGCGGCGACGCCGTGAACCTGCTGCGCGAGGCCGACGTGATCCTGAGCCTCGACTGGGTGGACCTGGCGGGCGCGCTCAAGGTGTCGTGCGGCGGCGAATGGCCGGATGCCACGATCATCCAGTGCTCGCTCGACCAGTACGTGCACAACGGCTGGAGCATGGACTACCAGTCGCTGCCGCCGACGGACATCGCGATGCTCGCCGATCCCGACGTGCTGGTGGAGCGCCTGCTCGCGGCGATACCGGAGCGCCGCGCCCGTGCGCGCCCTGTGGCACGCGCGGCCGCGGCCGCGCCGTCCGCAACCCCCGCGACGATGCCGGCGTCTGCCGCGCAGCCGCGCG
>DATBOK010000103.1:0-9770 GCA_036553845.1 Casimicrobiaceae bacterium | reverse complement strand
ACTACGACAACCGGTGCATGCTCGATGCCATCGCGCGCAGCGGTGGCCGCTACAAGGGCATCGCCGTGGTGCGCGACGACGCGAGCCGCGGCGAGCTCGAGGACCTGAAGGCTGCCGGCATCGTCGGCATCGCGTTCAATGTCGCGCTCAAGGGCGTCGACTTCTACCGCGGCGCCGGCCGGTTGCTCGAACAGTTGCGCGATCTCGAGCTGTGGGCCGATGTGCAGGTCGAGCACGACCAGCTCGTCGCGGTGCGGCCATTGTTCGAGGCGAGCGGCGTGCGCATCGTGTTCGACCACGGCGGCCGGCCGCATCCACCGGCGGGACCCGTCCAGCCGGGCTTCGCCGCGCTCTTGGCGATGGCCGCGACGGGCCGCGCGGCCGTCAAGCTGTCGGGCTACGCCAAATTCTCGCGCGTGCCGCATCCGCACGAGGACGCGTGGCCCTACGTGCAGGCGCTGCTCGAGGCCTATACGCCGCATGCATTGGTGTGGGCCTCCGACTGGCCGTTCCTGCTGGCGCCCGTTCGCGTCGACTACGGCCCGCTGATGGCGCTGTTCGAACGGCTCGTGCCGGACGCGGCGGCACGGCGGGCGATGATGTGGGACACGCCGCATCGGCTGTTCGGCTTCGGCGACTGAGCGAGGGTACGACAATGGACACGGCATTGATCCTGATCGACCTGCAGAACGATTATTTCCCCGGCGGCGCGATGGAGCTCGCCGGCGCCGACGTCGCGGTGGCGAATGCCGTGCGACTGCTCGCTGCGTTCCGCGAGCGCGGCCTGCCACTCGTGCATATCCGCCACGAATCGACACGCCCTGGTGCGACGTTCTTCCTGCCCGGCACGCCGGGTGCGCAGATTCACGCGGCGGTTGCGCCGCGGCCGGGCGAGACCGTGTTCGTCACACACTTCCCCAACGCCTTGCGCGAGACGCCGCTGGCGGCGCATCTGCGCGATCGAGGCATCGCCAAGCTGGTGATCGCCGGCATGATGACGCAGATGTGCGTCGACACCTCGACGCGCGCCGCTGCCGATGCAGGCTTCGCATGCACGCTCGCGCACGACGCCTGTGCAACCCGCGCGCTCGCGTTCGGCGGCCGCAGCGTGGCGGCGGAGGACGTGCAGGCGGCCTACATGGCGGCGCTGCAGGGCGCGTTCGCCAAGGTCGTGGCGAGCGACGACGCCATCGCCGCGCTCTAGGCCGCGGCGCGCGCCCGATGCAGCACGTCGCGATCATCGGCGCCGGCGTCGTCGGTCTCGCGACGGCGGCTGCGCTGCAACGCGACGGTCATCGCATCACGCTGGTCGATCCGCGTGCGCCGGGCGAGTACTGCTCGTACGGCAATGCCGGATGCCTCAGCCGCGCGTCGTGCGTGCCGCTCGCGCTGCCCGGCCTGTGGAAGAAGGTGCCGGGCTGGCTCGCCGACCCGCGCGGCCCGCTGACGATCCGCCTCGCCCACCTGCCGTCACTGATGCCATGGCTATGGCGCTTCCAGCGCGCCGCGTCGCCGACGCGCGTCGAGGCCATCGCCGATGCGCTGCATGCGCTGGTCGACGGCACGATCGAACACTGGCGCCCGCTCGCCGCGTGGGCGGGCGTGCCGGAACTGATCCTCCAGCAGGGCTATGCGTTCGCCTACGGGAGCGCGCGCGAATTCGACGCCGACACGCTCGGCCGCGCGATCCGGCGGCGCCATGGCGTGGCGATCGACGTGCTCGAAGGTCCCGCCATCCGCGAGTTCGATCCGGTCCTGTCGCCACGCCTGTCGCACCTCGTCGTGCTGCCGCAGCAGGGACACTGCCCGAATCCGCTGCGATTGTCGCAGGCGCTCGCCGAGCGCCTGCGCGTGGGCGGCGCGTCGCGGGTACAAGCGTCGGCCCGCGCGTTCGAAGTGGTCGCCGGGCGCGTGGCACGCGTCGCCGTCGACGACCGCATGCTCGCGGTGGATGCCGTGGTCATCGCCGCCGGCGTGCATGCGAATGCGTTGTCGTCACAGCTCGGCAGCCGCGTGCCGCTGACGAGCGAGCGCGGTTATCACGTGATGCTGGATGCACCCGGCGCGATGCCACGCATTCCGGTGATGTCGGGCACCGGCAAGTATTTCCTGACGCCGATGGAGGGCGGGTTGCGCGTGGCCGGCGCCGTAGAGCTCGCGAGCGTCGACGCGGCGCCGGACTGGCGGCGTGCCGACGTGCTGCTGTCCGGTGCGCGCACGCTCGTCCCGGCGTTGACGCACGGCGCGGTCGGCCGCTGGATGGGCCATCGCCCATCGCTGCCCGATTCGCTGCCGGTGATCGCGCGCTCCCCGCGCTTTGCGAACGCCTACTTCGCGTTCGGTCACGGCCATGTCGGCCTCACCGGCGCCGCGCCGACGGCAACGCTCATCGCCGATCTCGTCGCCGGACGCGCGCCCGCGATCGACCTCAAGCCCTACGCCATCGACCGTTTCTGAGCGCGCCGCGCGCGCATCCCGTCCGCGATCGCAAAGCGCGAGTCAGCGCGGATGCTCGCGGTCGGGCAGCGGATCCTCGCCCGCGGGCTCGCCTTCGTGCACCTCGAGCCACATCGCGTTGAGGATCGCGAAGCTCACCGCGAGACCGAGACCCAGCACCCAGGTGAAGTACCACATCGTCAGTACATCCCGTGGGACTTGCGGATGTGCTCGAGCGAGACGCGCCCGCGCATCACGCGATACACCCAGCCGGTGTAGGCCAGCACGATCGGCAGCAGGATCAGCGTGGCGATCAGCATCAGCCAGAGCGTGGACCGGCTCGACGAGGCGTCCCACACGGTCAGGCTGCTGCGCGGATCGAGGCTCGACGGCATCAGGAACGGAAACAGCGCGAAGCCCGCCGAGAAGACCGTCCCGGCGACGGTCAGCGACGTGGCGACGAAGGCCATGCGATGCGCGCGACGGTTGGCGAGCCATGCCGCCGCGATGGCGGCGACGATGGCCACGATCGCCGCCACCCAGGCGGGGCCGCCGAGCGCGCCGCCGAGCCAGCTGCCGCCGACCGACACCGACTTCAGCAGCGGGTTGGAATCGGCTCCTGCGACGCCGCTGTCGATGTGCAGGGCCGGCACGCCGCGCGCAAGCCAGAGGCCCGCGAGCACATACAGGATCACATAGGCGGGCGCGAGCCAGCGCATCGCGCGCTCGGCACGCTCGGCGAGCGGCGACTCCGATTTCATCGCGAGGTACGCGGCACCGTGCAACAGCAGCATCGACACCGACACGAGGCCCGTCACCAGCGCGAATGGCCGCAACAGGCCGATGAGGCCGCCGTCGTAGGTGATGCGCATGGTGTCGTCGTAGCGCAGCGGCACGCCGAGGAAGAGGTTGCCGAACGCGACGCCGAAGATCAGCGCGGGCACCAGCGCGCTGAACGTCAGCAGCGCGTCCCAGGTGCCACGCCAGCGCATGGAGTCCGACTTGTTGCGCACGTTGAGCGCGACCGGGCGCAGGATCAGCGCGAGCAGCACCAGCAGGATCGCGAAATAGAAGCCCGAGAACGACGCGGCGTAGAGCAGCGGCCAAGCGGCGAACACCGCGCCGCCGCCGAGCACCAGCCACACCTGGTTGCCCTCCCAGTATGGCTCGAAGGTCTCGATCAGCGCGCGCCGTTCGGCATCGTCCTGCGGCAGCACGCGCACGAACGCCACCGCGCCGAGATCGAAACCGTCCATGACGGCAAAGCCGACGAGCACGATGCCCATCAGCAGCCACCAGATCACGCGCAGGACTTCGTAGTCGGGCATGGCTGTTCAGTCCGCCGGCGATGTCGAAGGCATGCCGGGCAGGCGCTGCGGCGCCTGCCGCCACATGCCGAGGCCGTCCGGGCCCTTGCCGATGTACTTGCGCATCATCGCGATGTCGACGATCGCAAGCGTGGTGTAGAAGATCACGAAGCCGGCGAGGCTCGTCGCCACCTGCGCCGCCGACACCGACGACACGCCGAGCGCGGTGGGGAGGATGCCCTCGATCGCCCACGGCTGGCGGCCGTATTCGGCGACCACCCAGCCCAGCTCGGCGGCGAGCCACGGCAGCGGCAGGCTGTAGAGCGCCGTGCGCAGGAACCAGCGGTGCGCCGTCAGCTCGCGCCGGCTGGCGAACCAGAACGCGACGGCGAAGAGCGCGATGAACCACAAGCCGCATCCGACCATCAGCCGGAACGACCAGAACAGCACCGGCACATTCGGAATCGTGCTGGCCGCGGTGGCGCGGATGTCGGCGTCGCTCGCCTTCAGCGGATCGTCGAGGTGGCGCTCGAGCAGGAGCGCGTAGCCGAGATCATCGGCATTGGCGTCGAACGCCTTGCGCGCGGACGCGTCCTGCGGGTGCGCCCGCAGTTCGGCGAGCGCGCGGTACGCGACGAGGCCCTTGCGAATCCGGCCTTCGGCCTCGGCGACGAGCTCGTTGATGCCCGGCATCTTCGTGTCGGTCGAGCGCGTGCCGATGAGTCCCATCACCCACGGAATGCGCACTGCCCAGTGCGTGGTGCGCGCGGCGACGTCGGGAAAGCCGAAGACGGTGAACGACGCCGGCGGCGGCTCGGTGTCCCACATCGCCTCGATCGCGGCGAGCTTCATCTTCTGGTTTTCCGAGACCGTGTAGCCCGACTCGTCGCCGAGCACCACGACCGACAGCGCCGACGCGAGGCCGAAGCTCGCGGCGACGGTCATCGAGCGCTTGGCGAACTCGACGTTGCGCCCGCGCAGCAGGAACCATGCGCTGATCGACAGCACGAACATCGCGCCGACGACGTATCCCGCGCTCACCGTGTGCACGAACTTGGCCTGCGCCACCGGGTTGAACAGCACCTCGCGGAAATTCGTCACTTCCATGCGCATCGTCAGGAAGTTGAACGCCGCACCGGCCGGAAACTGCATCCAGCCGTTGGCGATCAGGATCCACAGCGCGGACAGATTGGTGCCGATCGCCACCAGCGTGGTGACCACGAGGTGCGCCACTTTCGACAGCCGGTCCCAGCCGAAGAAGAACAGGCCGACGAACGTCGATTCGAGGAAGAACGCCATCAGGCCCTCGATGGCCAGCGGCGTGCCGAAGATGTCGCCGACGTAGTGCGAGTAATAGGCCCAGTTGGTGCCGAACTGGAACTCCATCGTCAGCCCGGTCGCCACGCCCATCGCGAAGTTGATGCCGAACAGCACGCCCCAGTACTGCGTCATCCGCTTCCAGATCTCGCGGCCCGTCATCACGTAGACGGTCTCCATGATCGCGAGCATCCACGCCAGCCCGAGCGTCAGCGGCACGAACAGGAAGTGATAGAGCGCGGTGACGGCGAACTGCAGCCGCGACAGGTCGACGACGGCGGAGTCGATCATGGCGCGTTGCGCGCGTCGGACAGCAGGTGGCGGGCCACCGACGCGGGAGACATGTCGGCGCGCGGCATGGGGTTGACCGCGACGGCCCACAGTCCGACCAGCAGCAGGAGCTTCAGCAGCAGCAGCAGTGCGATATCTCGCCCGTAGCGGCGTCCCGGGCGGGACGCGAACCAGCGGGCAGGATCGGGCGGTGCGGAAGTCACGAGGCGGTGGAGGCGCGAACGCGAAGGCGACCGGTGACAGACTCTCGCCAAATCCGGCCCCGGTGTCAACGGTGTTCTACGGCGACGGGCGCGACGGCGGCGACGCCGCGACCAGCGCGCGGGCATACGCCGCCATCGACCGCTGGTAGCGCGGCAGATGCCGGGACAGCGCAAGCAGCGTGATCGACAGGCCATCCTGCGCGCGGCCGGCACTTGCGTACGCCAGCGCGAGCACGGCGACCACCGCGTCGTCGAGCGCGTCGCTCGCCCGCGCGCGCTCGGCCTCGAGCAGCGCGATGCTTTCCTCGACCTCTCCAACGTTGCGCAGCGAGCTCGCGAGCTGGATCACGGCGCGCCGGCGGCGGATGCCGGTGAGCCCGCGTGCGAGCGCGGCGCGGTACAGCGGCACCGCGCGATCGGAGTGCCCCGTCGAATCCTGCGCACAGGCGCGCTCGAATGGCGCGATCGCGCTATCGGCGGGCAGGCGCGCCACGAGCGCCTCGAGGCGCGCGCCGAAGGTCGCCTCGTCGACGTCGTCGAATGCCTCCCAGAGGATGGCGAGCTCCGCTTCCCAGTCCGGATCGGGTGTCATGTGCGCAGTGTACGGGGACCGGCGCGCGTGCGCAGCGTGACCGAGTAGCGCAGTACCTTGGTCGGCAGCATGCTGTGTTGCCACTCCCAGCGGATCGCGTCGCGCATCACGTACAGCGAGCGCGGCGCGAGGTCGAGCGCCAGCGTGTGCTTCGCGTCCGGCGCCGCGTACGGGCGCCAGCGCATCGTGCCGACGCCGGCCAGCGATAGGCCGGCGACGATGCCATAGACCGGCTTGTCGCGGTGCCAGCCGATCGGCGTGCCGGGACGATATTCGCTGACGAGCGCGTGCACGAAATCCTCGGCGCGCATCGCCAGCGCGGTGGCGACCTTGGCGCGCAGTGCGAGAAGGAAAGGCGGCAAATCCCCGCCGTTGGCGCTGTCGGCGTCTCCCGACTCGTAGTAAGGCGCGTCGGGCTCGCTGTGGAAATGCGCGACCCGGCGCCTGGCAAAGAACTCGCGGAACTTTGCCTCGCGCAGCGGCAGCGGCGCGATGGCGGCGACGAGCGCCGCCTCCTCGCCCGGGTCGAGGAAATCCGGCAGGTAGACGAGCCCCTGCGGCAGCGCCTGCGGCGAAGCGAAGAGCAGGGATTGGCGCGGCGCGATGGACATCGGCGTCAGCTGGGGAGCGATCGCGGCGAACGCAAGACCCATCGGCGCCGTGCAGCGACGCGGCCGCCGCGGCCGGCTTACTTCCTGGCGGCCTCGAGGATCGCCCGCGCGCGCTCGACCACCGGCTTGTCCACCATCGCGCCATCGATCTGCACGGCGCCGCGGTTCCCGCCCGACGCGGCCACCACGCGCTCGGCCCACGCGATCGCCGCGGCATCCGGCGTGAACGCCTGTTTCACCGGCTCGATCTGGCGCGGATGGATGCAGAGCTTGGCGCCGAAGCCCATCGCCTGCGCGAGGCGGACGTCCTCCGCCATCGCCGCTGCGTCGTCGAGCGACAGCGTGGGCGCCGCGATCGGTGGCGGCAAGCCGGCCAGTCGCGAAGCCAGCGCGAGCGCGGCCAGCGGTTGGATGAATCCGCGCGGGTCGCCGGACAGCCCCAGGTCGCGCGCGTAGTCGACCGCGCCGAAAGCGAGGCGCGCGACACGCTGCGCCGCCGCGATGTCGGTGGCGTTGGCAACGCCGCGCGCGCTTTCGATCAGCGGCAGGATTCGCGCATCGGCCTTGATCGTGATCGCGAGTCGCCGCACCTCCTCGGCGCGCTCGGCCTTGGCCAGCATGGCGTCGACGGCGGGCGCTTCACCCAGCATGCGCAAGTCGTCGGCAAAGTAGTCGCTGGTCGCGGCGTTGATGCGCACGATCACGCGCTCCCGCGAGGGCAGCACCGCGAGCCAGGCGAGCACGTTGCCGCGCGCGGCGTCCCTGGCGGCCGGCGCGACGCCATCCTCGAGGTCGACGATCACCGCGTCGGCGCCGCTGGCGAGCGCCTTGTCGAATCGCTCGGGGCGGTCTGCGGGGACGAACAGATAGGTGACGGGCGTTGGCATGCCGCGAAGCGTATCAAATGCCGCGCGGTCGGGCGCAGCCGTTGCAGGGCGGCGCGTGGCGCCGGGTGCGAGCGGGTCTTGCCGGTGTTTGCGCGACTTCGCGCGCGAAGCCTCAGCGATCCGCCGCGGCGCAGATTTCGCCGAGCGCCTGGATGGCGGCGCGATAGCCGCGGGCGCCGAGGCCCGCGATGACGGCGGTGGCGACCGGCGACACCAGCGAGTGGTGGTAGATCGCCTCGCGGCGATGGATGTTGGAGATGTGGACTTCGACGATGGGCCCGTCGAACATCTTGAGTGCATCGAGCATCGCGACCGACGTGAACGACAACGCGGCCGGATTGATGACGATCGCGCAGGCGGCGTCGACCGCCTCGTGGATCCAGCCGATGATCTCGGCCTCGCTGTTCGACTGGCGGAACACGACGGCGCGCGCGCCCGCCTCCCGGCGGCACTGCGCCTCGATCTCGGCGAGCGTCGTCGTGCCGTAGACGTCGGGCTCGCGCGTGCCGAGGCGATTGAGGTTGGGGCCGTTGAGCACGTAGATCGGCCGCTCGGAAGCTTTGCGGCGGGCGCGGCGGGGCGTGGCCGGCTTCATCCCTTGTACCCCATGACGCGCGGCAGCCACAGGATCGTCTCCGGCACGAACGTGATGATCACGAGCACGACGACCGCGGCGGTGATGAACGGGGCCGCCTCGCGGACGATCGCCATCAGGGGCTGCTTGGTCATGTTGGCGATGACGAACAGCAGCAGGCCGAAGGGCGGCGTCAGGAGGCCGATCATGATGTTGACGACGACGACCACGCCGAAATGCACGAGGTCGATGCCGAGGGCCTTCGCCGGCGGGATCAGGATCGGCACGATGACGAGGAGGATCGTCGTGCCTTCGAGCAGGCAGCCCAGCACAAGCAGGATGGTGTTGACCAGCAGCAGGTAGGCGATCGGCGCCAGGTGGAAAAGCGCGACGAAGCGCTGGATCGACAGCGGCACGTTTTCGATCGTCACGACGTAGTTGAACACCAGCGCGCCGGCGATCAGCATGCCGATCGACGTCGTCGACTTGGCGCTCGTCAGCAGCACTCCGTAGAGCTGCTTCAGCGACATCGAGCGATAGATGAGCGACGAGGCGAGCAGCGCGTAGGCGGCGGCGGCGGCGGCGCCTTCGGTTGGCGTCATCACGCCGCCGTAGATGCCGAACAGCAGCACCACCGGCAGCATCAGCGCCGGCAACGCGTCGAGCGTGATCCGCGGCACCTCGCGCAACGGCACTGGCGGCTCGACCGGGTAATCACGGTGGCGCGCGATCCAGGAGTTCATGATCATGAAGGCGACGCCGAGCAGCAGCCCCGGGATCACGCCGCCGAGGAACAGGAACCCGATCGAGGTGTCGGATACCAGCGCGTAGACGACCATCGGGATCGACGGCGGGATGATCGGCCCGATGATCGCCGCGGAGGCGGTGATCGCACCGGCGTACGCGATCGGATACTTGCCGCCGCGCGTCATCATGCCGATGATGACCCGGCCGATGCCGACGGCGTCGGCGATCGCCGAGCCCGACATGCCCGCGAAGATGATGTTGGCGACGACGTTGACGTGGCCGAGGCCGCCGCGGAAGCGCCCGACCAGCATCAGGCAGAACTTGAGCAGCCGGTCGGTGAGACTGCCGGAATTCATGAGGTCGGCGGCGAGGATGAACAGCGGCACCGCCAGCAGCACGTAGCTGTTGAAGAGGCCGTTCAGGATCTGCTCCGCGGCGGTGCCGAGGTCGAGGCCGGCGACGACGAGGTAGAACACCGACGCGCCGATCATCGACAGGCCGATCGGCAGCCCCAGCACCGCCAGCGCGACCAGCACGATGATGCACAGCGTGAAATGGCTCGGCATCACAGCTGTGCCCCGTGAACGGCATCGTCCGCGTCCGGCGGCGCGCCGCGCCAGGCGAGCCACGCGAGCCGCAGGTGGCGGACCATGCAGGCCAGCGCGAACACGATGTAGATCGCGTACAGATAGTCGAAGCGCATGTGCAGGTACGCGGTGTGCTCGCGCTTCATGAACGTCACGTAGCTCCAGGTGGCCGGCAGCGAGATCGCGAGCAGCAGGACCAGGGCGAGGCTCGCGACCAG
>DATBOK010000085.1:0-25568 GCA_036553845.1 Casimicrobiaceae bacterium | reverse complement strand
AGCACGGGCGCCGCATTGTCCGCGCCCGTCACTGCCTTGCGCCAGGCGGCGGTGCGGCTGCGCGCGCAAACGCGGCTCGACCTCGTGCCGACGGTGAAGCGAATCGCAAAGGCACAGGCGGCCGCATAGCACGCCCACGGTATCATCGCTCGCAGGCGCGTTGCATTGCGCGCCTCGCGCCGCCCGCCATGTCCGCCGCCCACGCCGTCGAATCCCCTTACGCCTGGAGCCGTCTCGTCGTGAGCCTCGTGCTGTCGACGATCGGCGGCGTCGGCATGTGGTCGGTGGTGGTCGCGTTGCCGGCGGTGCAGGCCGACTTCGGCGTCGCCCGCGGCGCGGCTTCGCTGCCGTACACGATGACGATGCTCGGCTTCGGGGCGGGCAGCATCCTGACCGGACGCGCGTCCGATCGCTTCGGCATCATGCCGCCGCTCGTGGTGACATCGCTCGCGCTCGCCGCCGGCTTTGCGCTCGCCTCGCGTGCGCCGACGCTCGGGTTCTATGCGGCGGCGCAGGGCCTGTTGATCGGCTTCGGAAGCTCGGCGACGTTCTCGCCGCTGCTCGCGCACATGTCGCAGTGGTTCGACCGCCGGCGCGGCATCGCCGTGGCGGTCGTCGCCAGCGGCAACTATCTCGCGGGGGCCGTGTGGCCGCCGATCGTCCAGCATTTCATCGCCGCGCAGGGCTGGCGTCCGACGTATCTCGGCATCGGTATCTTCTGCGCGCTGACGATGGTGCCGCTGGCGCTGCTGTTCCGCACGCCGCCGCCAGCGCACGGCTCGCAGGCCGCGCGCTCGACGGTACGACGGCGCGAGGAGCCTCCGCTCGGTGTGCCGGGCCCGACGCTGCAGCGGCTGCTCACCGTCGCCGGGCTCTGCTGCTGCGTGGCGATGTCGATGCCGCAGGTACATCTCGTCGCGTACTGCAGCGACCTCGGCTACGGCCCGGCGCGCGGCGCGCAGATGCTGTCGGTGATGCTCGCCTGCGGCGTCGTCAGCCGCATCGGCTTCGGCCTCGTCTCCGATCGCATCGGCGGCCTGCGCACGCTGCTGCTGGGCTCGCTGCTGCAAGGCATCGCGCTGGTGCTGTTCCTGCCGTTCGACGGCCTCGTGTCGCTGTACGTGGTGTCGGCGCTGTTCGGCCTCTTCCAGGGCGGCATCGTGCCGTCGTACGCGATCATCATCCGTGACTACTTCCCGGCGCGCGAAGCCGGCGCGCGCGTGGGCATCGTGATCACCGCCACGCTGCTCGGCATGGCGCTCGGCGGCTACCTGTCCGGCGCGATCTTCGACTGGACGGGCTCCTACCGCGCCGCGTTCATCAACGGCATCGCCTTCAATCTCGCGAACCTGTCGATCGTCGTGTGGCTGCTGCGCCGGCGCGCGTTGCGCGCGGCGTTCGCGTAGCGCAATCGCCCTACGCGCCGCTGCTCGCGTCAAACGCGCGATCGACCGGCACCTGCAGGCTCGTCGCGAGGTGGTTCGTCTTCGCAGCCAACGCCACGATCGACAGCAACTCGCCACACTGCGCATCGCTCATGCCCCTTGCGCGCGCGGCCGCGGTGTGCGAGTGCACGCAGTAGCCGCAGGCATTGGCGATGGACACGGCAATGTAGATCATCTCCTTCGTCAGCGGATCTATCGTTCCAGGCGCGGCCATGACGCGCTTCACTTCGGCCCAGGTGCTTTCCAGCAACGCGGGATCGAACGCGAGCGCTCGCCACAGGTTGTTGACGAAGTCGGTCTTGCGCGTGGCGCGGATGTCGTCGAACACCGCCTTGACGCGGGGATCAGATTCGGGACGGGCTGGAGGTTCGATCGTGGCCATGGGTGAGGGGGTCCCTCCGAGGGGGGGCGTGAGCAAAATTCGGGTCGGCCGAGCGGATGCGTGGCGAACCGGGATGACGGGCCGAGACCGATCCGACCGATCAGGTGGTCAGGCAGCACGTCAGTGCACCCCGCCAAGCCAATCACGCCTGCCAGTGTCATGAGCATGGAGAAACCGCCTGCCCCGTGGTTTCATTTATCACGAAGCCTGCCGCATCGGGTCCGTGCGCAAGCGGTACCGCACCCGCTCTGGAGACGCAACGCAGGCCGAACGGTGCGCTTCCAATGACAGAGCGGCCGCACGGACGCGACCGTGTAGCGACGCGCTACACGTCGAGATTGCGCACGCCGAGCGCGTTGCTCTCGATGAACGCGCGCCGCGGCTCGACCGCCTCGCCCATCAGCTTGTCGAAGATTTCGTCGGAGGCGACCGCGTCCTCGATCTGCACGCGCAGCATGCGGCGTGCAGCGGGATCCATCGTCGTCTCCCAGAGCTGGCCGGGATTCATCTCGCCGAGACCCTTGTAGCGCTGGATCGCGAGGTTGTTGCGCGCCTCGGCGAGCAGCCAGTCGAGCGCGTCCTTGAACGTTCGCACCGCCTGCTCCTTGTCGCCGCGGCGGATCGACGCGCCGTCGCCGATCAATCCCTGCAGCACGGCGGTGGTGCGCTCGACCTGCAGGCCGTCACCGCTCGCCAGGAAATCGGCATCGATGGCCGTCGCGTGCGGCGTGCCGTGATGCGTACGGGTGATGACCAGCCGCCGCGATTCGGTGGCCGCGTCGTAGCGCGCCTCGACGCGCACTTCGGGATCGGCGATCGCGTCCTGCAAGTGCTGCGCCGAGCGCGCGGCGGCGATCTCGGTGTGCAGATCGACGCGCACCCCCGACAGCATCGCGTGCAGCGCCGAAGGATCGATGATGCGCGCGGCGCGCTCGATCACCGCCTCGGCGAGGAAGTATTCGCGCGCCACGGCTTCGAAGGTCTCGGTGGCCAGCGCGGGCTTGCCGGCGCCGGGGGTGAGCACGGCGCCATTGAGCGCGAGGCGGAACAGGTGCTGCTTGAGCTCGTGGTCGTCCTTCAGGTAGACCTCGCTCTTGCCCTGCTTCGCCTTGTACAGCGGCGGCTGGGCGATGTAGATGTGGCCGCGCTCGACCAGTTCCCGCATCTGCCGGTAGAAGAAGGTCAGCAGCAGCGTGCGGATGTGCGAGCCGTCGACGTCGGCGTCGGTCATGATGATGACGCGGTGGTAGCGCAGCTTGTCGGGGTTGTACTCGCCCTTGCCGAAGCCGGTGCCGAGCGCGGTGATCAACGTGACGATCTCCTGCGAGCTGATGACCTTGTCCTCGCGCGCACGCTCGACGTTGAGGATCTTGCCGCGCAACGGCAGGATCGCCTGGAACTTGCGGTCGCGCCCCTGCTTCGCCGAGCCGCCGGCGGAATCGCCCTCGACGAGGTACAACTCGCACAGCGCCGGATCGCGCTCCTGGCAGTCGGCGAGCTTGCCCGGCATGTTCATGCCGTCGAGGATGCCCTTGCGCCGCGTCAGCTCGCGTGCCTTGCGCGCGGCCTCGCGCGCGCGCGCGGCCTCGACGATCTTGGTGCAGATGATCTTGGCGTCGGCGGGATATTCGAGCAGGAAGTCGGCGAGCTTCTCCGACACCACTTCCTGCACGATGGGTTGCACTTCGGACGACACCAGCTTGTCCTTGGTCTGCGAGCTGAACTTGGGCTCGGGGATCTTGACCGACAGCACGCAGGTGAGCCCCTCGCGCATGTCGTCGCCGGTGGTCTCGACCTTGGCCTTCTTGGCGACCTCTTCCTTCTCGATGTAGTTGTTGAGCGTGCGCGTCATCGCCTGGCGCAGGCCGGTGAGGTGCGTGCCGCCGTCGCGCTGCGGAATGTTGTTGGTGAAGCACTGCACGTTCTCGGCGTACGAGTCGTTCCACTGCATCGCCACCTCGATGGTCATGCCATCCTTGAGGCCCACCGCGTGGAAGATGCGCGGGTGCAGCACCGTCTTGCTGCGGTTCATGTACTCGACGAAGCCCTTGATGCCGCCCGCGTAGGCGAAGTTCTCGCTCTTGCCGTCGCGCTGGTCGGTGAGCTCGATCTTGACGCCGTTGTTGAGGAACGACAGTTCGCGGATGCGCTTGGCCAGCACGTCGTAGTGCCAGTCGATGCGGCTGAACGTCTCCGTCGATGCCATGAAATGCACCTCGGTGCCGCGGCGGTCGGTGTTACCGACCACCTTGAGCGGCGCCACCGCGACACCGCGGCGGAACTCGATCTGGTGGATCTTGCCGTTGCGGAAAATGCGCAGCTTGAGCCAGTCGGACAGCGCGTTGACCACCGACACGCCCACGCCATGCAGGCCGCCCGACACCTTGTAGCTGTTGTTGTCGAACTTGCCGCCGGCGTGCAGCTCGGTCATGACGATTTCCGCGGCCGAGCGCTTGAACTCGTCGTCGTCCTTGACGTCGGTGGGGATGCCGCGGCCGTTGTCGAGCACCGATACCGAGTTGTCGGCGTGGATCACGACCTTGATGTCGTCGCAGTAGCCGGCGAGCGCCTCGTCGATCGCGTTGTCGAGCACCTCGAACACCATGTGGTGCAGGCCGGTGCCATCGGATGTGTCGCCGATGTACATGCCGGGCCGCTTGCGCACGGCGTCGAGGCCTTTCAGTACCTTGATCGAATCGGAGTTGTAGTCGTCGCCGTCCATAACCGGCTTGGATTGTGCTGGGGTCATCCGTTGTCTTCCGCTGCTGCCGTGCCGCTTTTCGATTTCGTCAAAACGATGACGCCGACCGTTACGGGTCGGCGCCTTTCAACTGTCCGCCCGGCCGTCGCCGGGAGGCGCCGCATCGTCAGATGCGCATCGGCATCACGACGTATTTGTAGTCGTCGCGGCCGGGGATGGTGATCAGCGCGCTCGACGTGGCGTCGCCGAACGCCAGGCGCACTTCGTTGCTCGCCACGTTCTGCAGGGCGTCGAGCAGGTAGGTGATGTTGAAGCCGATGTCGAGATTGTCGCCGCCATAGGCGATCGGCAGCTCTTCCTCGGCGTCCTCCTGCTCGCTGTTGGAGCAGATGATCTTGAGCTGGTCGGCGGCGAGCACCATGCGCACGCCGCGGAACTTCTCGTTCGACAGGATCGCCGCGCGCGACAGCGCCGCGAGCAGATCGCTGCGCGCGAGCTCGACGATCTTGCCGTGGCCGGTGGGGATCACGCGGTTGTAGTCGGGGAACTTGCCGTCGACCACCTTCGACACGAGCTCGATGTTGGCGAAGCGGAATCGCACCTGGTTGGCGAGCACGTCGATCGACACCGGATCGTCGCTCTCGCCGAGCAGCTTGCCGAGTTCGAGCACCGTCTTGCGCGGCAGGATCACTTCCTGGCGCGTGTAGTCGCCGTCGACGGCGATGCTCGCCCACGACAGGCGATGGCCGTCGGTGGCCACGGCCTGCAACGTCGCGCCATCGATCACGAGCAGCATGCCGTTCAGGTAGTAGCGGATGTCCTGCTGCGCCATCGCGAACTCGGCGAGCTTCAGGAGCGCCCGGAAATCCTTCTGCGGCAGCGACAGCGACTGCAGCTTTTCCTGGCCCAGCGTGATGCGCGGATAGTCGGCGGCCGGAAGCGTCTGCAGGTTGAAGCGCGAGCGCCCGGCGCGCACCGCCATCTTGCTGCCCGAGGCGTCGACATTGAGCGTGGCGTCGTCGGGCAGTGCGCGCAACAGGTCCTGCAGCTTGCGCGCCGCCACCGTGGTGGCCGTGCCGTCCTTCGCCTCGAGGTCGCTGTGCGCGGTGATCTGCATCTCGAGATCCGTGGCCGTTACGTACAGCTTGCCGTTGGTAGGTTCGAGCAGGACGTTGGCGAGGATCGGCAGCGTGTGGCGGCGTTCGACGATTCCGGAAACCGCTTGCAGCGGCTTCAGCAATGCATCGCGGGCGATTTGTTTTAGTTGCATTGAATGGTGTTATACCAAAACAAGATCAATAATAAGGATGCCGGATCGCCGGGATAACGCGTGTTTTCCGGCTCCATTCAGGAGGTTGTGCGCACGCTGAACCACGGGAAAACCGGCCGGATTGCATGTGGATCGTTTGTGAAGCGATTCGGGTTTCGCAAAAACGGCCGCAAAGCCCACAAATTATACGCCAAAAGCCCCGCTTCCGGCAGGGGCTGCGACCCCCTCGGCGAGGCTTCGGAACGTCGGCAAAAAGGGGTCGCGCGCGCGGCGCGGTTACCGGCGCGGCATGCCGCGGCGTCAACTGCGCAATACCTGCAGCAGGAAATTGACGTCGTGGTTGAGGTCGGGATGCGCTTCGCGCAGCTTGGCGATCTGGCGGCAGGCATGCAGCACCGTCGTGTGGTCGCGGCCGCCGAAGTTGCTGCCGATCTCCGGCAGCGACAGCTGGGTGAGCTCCTTGGCGAGCGCCATGGCGACCTGCCGCGGCCGCGCCACCGCGCGCGAGCGCTTCTTGGAGTGCATGTCGGAAATGCGGATCTTGTAGTAGTCGGCGACCGTCTTCTGGATGTTGTCGATCGAGATCTGCCGGTTTTGCACGGCGAGGAGGTCACGCAGCGCCTCCTTGGCGAGCGCGAGCGTGATGTCCTGGGCGTGGAAGTTCGTGTAGGCCAGCACGCGCTTGAGAGCGCCCTCGAGCTCGCGCACGTTGCTGCGGATGTGCTTGGCGATGAAGAACGCCACCTGCTCGTCGAGGTTGACGCGGGCTTCATGCGCCTTCGAAAGCAGGATCGCCACGCGCATCTCGAGCTCCGGCGGCTCGAGCGCCACGGTCAGGCCCCAGCCGAAGCGCGAGATCAGCCGCTCCTCGATGCCCTCGATCTCCTTGGGGTACGTATCGCAGGTGATCACCACCTGCTTGTTGGCCTCGATCAGCGTGTTGAAGAGGTAGAAGAACTCTTCCTGCGTGCGGCTCTTGCCGCCGATGAACTGGATGTCGTCGATCAGGAGCAGGTCGAGCGAGCGGTAGTTGCGCTTGAAGTCGTCGAACGCCTTGTGCTGGTAGGCGCGCACCACGTCCGACACGTAGGTCTCGGCATGGATGTAGCGGATGTTCGCCGCGGGGTTCGCGCCGAGGATCTGGTGACCGATGGCGTGGATCAGGTGGGTCTTGCCGAGCCCCACGCCGCCATAGACGAAGAGCGGGTTGTATGACGTCGGGTGCTCGGCGACCTGCATCCCCGCCGCGCGAGCGAGCTGGTTCGCCTTGCCGGTGACGAACGTCTCGAACGTCAGGCCTGGGCTCAAATTCGAGTACCCGCCGCGGCGCGCGGTGGCGGTGATCACCGCCGCCTTGGGCGCGAGGCGTGCCACCACTTCCAGCGCCGCCGCCGCCGTGGCTGCGTCGCGGGTCAGCGCGGCCACAGGGACCTTGACCGGCACGACTTCGGTGCTGGGCGCGGGGTCGGCGATCGCGAACTCGAGGGTCCACGGGCCGTCCTCGGCGGTGGCGGCCAGCGCGCCGATGCGGGCGGCGAAGCGCTCCTTGACCCACTGCAGCACGAACCGGTTGGGGGCGCTGACGGTCAACGTGTTGCCGGCCGTTGCCGCGCTCAGCGGGCGGATCCAGGTGGCGAATTGCTGCGCGGTGAGTTCACGCGCGAAGGCGGCAAGGCACGCCGTCCAGACGGGCGATTCGGAATTTTCGGACATGAAGAGGCAAATCCTTTTTTAAGGCGGGTCGCGCCCGCCTTCCGGTCTCGCGCCGGAAGAAAACGATAAGCGCCGGAAGCGTTGTGCTCTTGTTGGCGCTTCCGGCGCCGGGTTGGACGGATTCTAGCGGCGTGCGTCGCAGTTATCCACAACGCATTGGCGCGTCCGGCGCGCGCGCGAAGCGCGCAACGACGGCGCACCCGATGCGTTGAGAGTAAACGCTCGCGTCGCCGATCGACGGTGGTCGCGCGCAGCGCACTCGTTGACACGACTGATGAAAAATGTTGTAATTCAAGGCTTTTTCGCACCTTACACGCGCCTTCTCGAGAGCCGCCATGAAACGCACGTACCAGCCTTCCAAGATCAAACGCGCCCGGGTCCACGGCTTTCGCGCACGCATGAGCACCGTCGGCGGCCGCAAGGTCCTGTCGGCGCGCCGCGCCAAGGGCCGCGCCCGCGTCGCCATCTGACCGGCGCCGCGGCACCGCCCCCCCGCCGGCGCGCGCTGGCGAGCCTCGCCGGCGGCGCCGCATTCGACTCGATATTCGAGCGCGGACGCCGCGTCGACGGCCGCTACATGCAATTGATCGTCGCCGACTCCGCCGCCACGCAAAGCCGCGCGGGCTTCGTCATTTCACGCAAGGCGCTCAAGCGCGCGGTGGACCGCAACCGGCTGCGCCGCCAGGTGCGCGCGATGCTGGAAGTCGCCGCCCGCCAGCGGCCGCCGTTCGACGTCGTCGTGCGCGTGAAACCGCCGCTCGCCCGCAAGAATCTCGCCGCCGCGGCGGTCGAGGCGGGCCTTCTGATCGCCCGATTGGGCTGACGCCATGAAGACGCTGCTCCTGCATGTGCTGCGCGCGTACCGCTACGTGTTGCGGCCGATCCTGGGCGCCAATTGCCGGTTCTATCCGAGCTGCTCGGACTACGCGACCGAAGCGATCGAGCGCCATGGCGCGATTGCCGGATCGTTTCTTGCCGCGTGCCGGTTGTGCCGGTGCCACCCGTTCCATCCGGGCGGCTACGACCCGGTGCCCGAGACACTCGGCATGCGGCGCGACCGCGGCCGCACGCCCTCTTCCTGATGGATTCGCGATGAAAGCCGAAACCCAACGCCTCATCCTCGCCGTGATCTTTGCGTTTTCGGGGTTCATGCTGTGGCAACACTGGCAGGCCGAGCACCAGCCCCCGCCGCCACCCGTGACGGCCGCGTCGTCCCCCGCCTCGTCTACGGCGGCGCCGGCGCCGCGCAACGACGTGCCGAACGCGCCGCCGGGGGCCGCGGCCGGCAGCGCCGTGGTCCCCGGCGCCCCGGCAGGCGCGCCCGCGGCGGCCGCGACGGCGCCGGTCGTCACCGTCCACACCGACCTCTACGATGCCGACATCGACGCCACCGGCGGGGTGCTGTCGCGAGTCGCATTGCTCGAGCACAAGATGGAGGGCGACAGCGCGGGTCCCTACCTCGCGCTCCAGCGCAATGCCGAGCGCACGTTCGTCGCGCAATCGGGCCTCGTCGGCAACGGCATGCCCAACCATTACACGGCCTACGAAGTGCTGCCGGGGCCGCGCGAGCTCGCGCCGGGCGCCGCGAGCTTCGACGTCAAGCTCGCCGCCACCGCGGCCAACGGCGACCGCGTCGTCGAGACCTACACGTTCCACCGCGGCAGCTACCTGATCGACGTCAGCTACGCGGTGACCAATGCCGGCGCCGCACCGTTCACGCCGTCGGCCTATTTCCAGTTCACGCGCGATACCAAGAGCGCCGTCGTCCATCACTCGATGGCGCCGTCGTCGTACGTCGGCCCGGTGATCTACGACGAGGCGGACAAGTACAAGAAGGTCGACTTCGGCGAGATCGACAAGGAAGCCTCCGATCCGACGCGCAAGCCGTCGTACACGAAGAACGCCGACAACGGCTGGGTGGCGATGGTCGAGCACTATTTCGTCGCGGCCTGGGTGCCGTCGGATGCGTCGAAGGCGCCGCGCGAGTTCTACACCCGCAAGCTCGACAACGGCCTGTACGCCGCCGGCGTGATCGTCGACGGCAAGCCGATCGCGCCCGGCGCGACCGGCACGATCGACGTGCCGCTGTATGTGGGCCCGCAGGACCAGGAAGCGCTGGCGAAGACCGCGAAGGGACTCAACCTCGTCGTCGACTACGGCATTTTCACGATCATCGCCGCCCCGCTGTTCGCGCTGCTGAAATGGCTGCACGGCCACATCGGCAACTGGGGCTGGTCGATCATCGTGATGACGATCATGATCAAGTCGGTGTTCTACCCGCTCAACGCACGTGCTGCGCGCTCGATGGCGAAGATGAAGATCGTGGCGCCGAAGATGAAGGCGCTGCAGGAGCAGTACGCCAACGACAAGCAGCAGCTGCAGGTCCGCATGATGGAGCTGTACAAGACGGAGAAGATCAATCCGCTCGGCGGCTGCCTGCCGATCCTCGTGCAGATTCCGGTGTTCATCGCGCTCTACTGGGTTCTCCTCTCCGCGGTCGAGCTGCGGCACGCGCCGTGGATCGGCTGGATCCGCGACCTGTCGGCGCCGGACCCGTGGTTCATCCTGCCGGTGCTCTACGCGATCAGCGCCTGGGCCCAGGTCAAGCTGTCGCCGACGCCCGCCACCAACCCGATCCAGCAGAAGATGTTCCAGATCATGCCGATCGCATTCTCGGTGATGTTCGTGTTCTTCCCGTCAGGCCTCGTGCTCTACTGGCTCGTCAACAACCTGCTGCAGATCGCGCAGCAATGGCACGTCAACCGCATGCTCGAGCGCGACGCCGCGGCGACTGCCGCGAAGAAGCGCTGAGCCCGGCGCCGGCCATGCCGCCGCGCGCGCCGAGCCCGCCATTGCGCGGGCCTCGCGCGCGGCGCCGCTGACGCTCCCGCTTCGCGCCGCGATGCGCGCGACCACCGACACCATCGCCGCGATCGCCACGCCGCGCGGTCGCGGCGGCATCGGCATCGTGCGCATCGCCGGCGCCGACCTGTCGGCGCTGATCGCCGGTCTCGTCGGCAAGCCTCCCGCGCCGCGCGTCGCCACGCTCGCGACATTCCGCGACGCCGGCGGCGCCGCCCTCGACCAGGGCATCGCGCTCTACTTTCCGGCGCCGCATTCCTATACCGGCGACGACGTGCTCGAGGTGCATGGCCACGGCGGCCGCGCGGTGCAGGAGGCGCTGCTCGCGCGATGCGTCGAGCTCGGCGCGCGGCTCGCCGCGCCCGGCGAGTTCACGCAGCGCGCGTACCTCAATGACCGCATGGATCTCGCGCAGGCGGAAAGCGTCGCCGACCTGATCGACGCCGCGACGTCCACCGCCGCGCGCGCCGCCGCTCGCAGCCTCACCGGAGAGTTCTCGCGCGCCATCGACGCGGTGCGCGACGGGCTGGTCGAGCTGCGCATGTTCGTCGAGGCGACGCTCGACTTTCCCGAGGACGACGTCGATTTCGTGCGCGCGCACGACGCCGGCGGCCGGCTTGCGTCGATCAGGACACGCCTCGCGACGCTGCTGGCACGCGCGCGCACCGGCGCGCTGCTGCGCGACGGCCTGTCGGTGGTGCTGATCGGTCGCCCCAACGTCGGCAAGTCGAGCCTGCTCAACCGCCTCGTGCGCGAGGACGCCGCGATCGTCACGCCGCTGCCGGGCACGACGCGCGACACCGTGCAGCGGCAGATCGAGATCGCCGGCATCCCGCTGACGGTGGTCGATACCGCCGGCCTGCGCGATACGGAAGATCCGGTGGAAAGTGTGGGCATCGATCGTGCGTGGCAGGCAGTGCGCACCGCGGACCTGGCACTGGTGCTGGTCGATGCGCGCGACGCGGGCGACGCGCTCGCCCCCGAGGATGCGGCGATCGTGGCCCGCCTCGATGCCGCGCTGCCGCGCGTCGTCGTGCACAACAAGGCCGATCTCGCGGGCATCGCGCCGTCGGCGAGCGAGCGCGGCGGCGTGCGCCACGTGGTGCTATCGGCGCTGTCGGGCGATGGGGTCGCATTGCTCGAGCGCGAGGTGCTGGCCATCGCCGGCGCGAGCACCGAGACCGACGACACTTTCCTTGCGCGCGACCGCCATCTGGCGGCATTGCGCGACGCCGATACGCATCTAGAGCGCGCCGCCGGCCAGCTCGCGCAGGCCGCGCCGCCGCTGGAGCTCTTCGCGGAGGAGCTGCGCATGGCGCACGATGCGCTGGCCACGATCACCGGCGCGTTCACGCCCGACGACCTGATCGGCGTCATCTTCGCGCGCTTCTGCATCGGCAAATGAGAACCCCGCGGAAGGAACCCCGATGACCTGGAATCCCGCGCAATACCTGAAGTACGAGAGCCAGCGCCTGCGCCCGGCGATCGACCTCATCGCGCGCATACCGCTCGCGGCGCCGGCGACGATCGTCGACCTCGGCTGCGGCGCCGGCAATGTCGCGCGCGTACTCGCCGATCGCTTCGCCGGCGCGACGATCGACGGCGTCGACAGCGACGCGGCGATGCTCGCGCGGGCGCGCGAGGAGAACGCGGCCGATCCGCGATTGCGCTGGACCGAAGCCGATCTCGCGCGCTGGCATCCGCCGTACCCCGTGGACGTGATCTTCAGCAATGCCGCGCTGCACTGGGTCGACGGCCACGAGGCGCTCTTCCCCGCGCTCGTGCAGAAGCTCGCGCCGCACGGCGTGCTCGCCGTGCAGATGCCCGACAACCACGCGGCGGCGTCGCATGCGGCGCTGTTCGAGACCGCGCGCATGCCGCGTTGGCGTGCGCGCGCCGAGCCGTTGATGCGCACGCATCCGGTGGCCGCGCTGGACGACTACTACGCGTGGCTCGCGCCGGTGGCGCACAAGCTCGACTTGTGGCGCACGACGTACCTGCAGCCGCTCCTCGCGCAACCGGGCGCCGAGCACCCGGTCGTGGCGTGGATGCGCGGCGCGGCGTTGACGCCGTACCTCGCAGCGCTGGGCGACGACGCTGAAGCGTTCGTCGCCGAGTTCGCCGCGCGCATCGATGCCGCGTACCCGCGCCGCGGCGACGGCATCGTGCTCTTCCCGTTCGCGCGCGTGTTCATCGTTGCGCAGCGCGGCGCGTGACTCGTCGTACGTCGCGTATCGCGGGGCTTGCGCCGGGACCCCACTGATTGGCCTGACCATCAGACCGTCTGAATCACCCGGTGCCGCGGCGCGCCGCGCGCGCTAGAATTTTCGTTTGCGCACAGCCGCCGCCGCCGCGGAACCTTTGCGGCGCATGCGCATCGCACCTCGTGCAGCGCCGCACGTGCGAGGCTCCATGATCATCCTTCGAGGTCCGCAATCGCGCCGATGAATGCCGCCGAGTCCCTGGACCGCATTGCCGCCGGCACCGGCGCTCCCGCGCACGTTCGCCACCGACGGCTGCTGGAATGGGTGCGCGACTTCGCCGCCTTGGCGACGCCCGATGCGATCGTGTGGTGCGACGGTTCCGACGAGGAATACGACCGCCTGTGCGCGGCGATGGTCGAGCGCGGCACGCTGCGGCGATTGAATCCTGCCAGGCGCCCGAACAGCTATCTCGCGTGGTCCGATCCCGGTGACGTTGCGCGCGTCGAGGACCGCACCTTCATCTGCAGTGCGCGCGAGGACGACGCCGGTCCCACCAACCACTGGGTCGAGCCTGGCAAGATGCGGGCGACGCTGCGCGGCCTGTTCGCCGGTGCGATGCGCGGACGCACGCTCTACGTCGTGCCGTTCTCGATGGGACCGCTGGGCAGTCCGATCGCGCAGCTCGGCGTCGAGCTGTCGGACAGTCCCTACGTCGTCGCCAACATGAAGCTGATGACGCGCATGGGGCGCGCGGTTTACGACGTGCTGGGCACCGACGGCGCGTTCGTGCCCTGCGTGCATTCGGTGGGGGCGCCCCTCGCGCCGGGCGCCGCCGACGTCGCGTGGCCGTGCAACGCCACCAAGTACATCGTGCACTTTCCCGAATCGCGCGAGATCTGGTCGTATGGCTCGGGCTACGGCGGCAATGCGCTGCTCGGCAAGAAGTGCCTTGCGCTGCGCATCGCGTCGGTGATGGGCCGCGACGAAGGCTGGCTCGCCGAGCACATGCTGATCCTCGGCGTCACCTCGCCGGCCGGCGACAAACGCTATGTCGCCGCGGCATTCCCCAGCGCGTGCGGCAAGACGAATTTCGCGATGCTGATCCCGCCGAAGGCGCTCGCCGGATGGAAGGTGACGACGATCGGCGACGACATCGCGTGGCTCAAGCCGAACGCCGACGGCACGCTGCACGCGATCAATCCGGAGGCGGGCTATTTCGGCGTCGCGCCGGGCACGAGCGAGCAGTCGAATCCGAACGCGATGCGCACGCTCGACCGCAACGTGATCTTTACCAACGTCGCGCTGACCGACGACGGCGACGTGTGGTGGGAAGGCATGACGCCGACGCCGCCCGCGCACCTCACCGACTGGCAGGGGCGCGCGTGGACGCCCGACAGCGGACGTAAGGCCGCGCATCCCAACTCGCGTTTCACGGCGTCGGTCACGCAATGTCCATCGCTCGACGCCGCGTGGGACGACCCGCGCGGCGTGCCGATCTCGGCGTTCGTGTTCGGCGGCCGGCGCAGCGACACCGAACCGCTGATCGTCGAGGCGCGCACGTGGGAGGAGGGCGTGTACAAGGCGGCGACGATGGGCTCGGAGACGACTGCCGCGATGGCGGGCGCCACTGGCGACGTGCGCCGCGACCCGTTCGCGATGCTGCCGTTCTGCGGGTACCACGTCGGCGACTATTTCGCGCACTGGCTGGCGATGGGCCATCGCGTCGCCCACCCGCCGCGCATCTTCACCGTCAACTGGTTCCGCAAGGACGACGCCGGCAAGTTCGCATGGCCGGGCTTCGGCGAGAACATGCGCGCGCTCAAATGGATCTTCGAGCGTTGCGCCGGGCACGCGCATGCGCGCGAGAGCGCGCTCGGCCTCGTGCCGGACTATGCCGATCTCGACTGGGCCGGGCTCGACCTCACGCCGGCGCGCTTCGATCGGCTGATGGCCGTCGAGCGCGACGAATGGTCGCGGGAACTTGCCGCGCATGACGCGCTGTTCGCCAAGCTGGGCGACAAGCGCCCGCCCGCGCTGATGCACGAGCGCGAGCAGCTGCGTCAGGCGATCTCGGCTAACTAATTGATTTTGTTGTAGTTTCTAGCCTCGCGCTAACCTCTGCGCGAAACGGTGCACCGCGTCGTCCGCCGAGCCGCTCGCATTTGATTGCGGCGGCGACATTCGCAAACCACGCGGCGGCGCGGACCGGGTGACCTTCCGCCAGCGCCACGCCGAACGCGGCGTGCCACACATCGCCGGCGGCCAGCGTGTCGACGGCGTCGACGGCCAGCGCGGGCACCTGGCGTTCGACCGAGCCCTCGAGCCAGAGGAATCCTTCCGCACCCAACGTGACGCCGACGACGGCGTCGGTGTGCCTCGCCGCCAGGCGCAGGCTGCTTGCGGGGCCAGTGTCCGGGAACGCCGTGGCGAGCCCTGGAGCCGAGAACACGACATGGCTCGCCCGCGGAACGAGCCCCAAGAGGTCGGATGCGGGGCCGGCCTCGCCATCGAGGACCGCGATCTTGCGCTCCGCGCGTGCCCGATCGAGGAGCAGGGCCGAGCCCTCCGGCCAGCGGGTATCCGCCAGCACCACGTCGACGTCGGCGACGCGAGCCAGCGGCAGCCATGACGGGTCGCGGTCGAGCAGCGGGTCATTGTAGGCACAGATGAGGCGCTCGCCTCGCGGATCCACGAGGATGGCGGCACTTGGCGATACGCACCCCGGCACGCGCCGGACATGGCGCGTGTCGACGCCTTCGGCGGCCAATTCGTCGACGATGCGCCGGCCGAGGGAATCTTCGCCGACGCGGCCCCAGTATTCCACCGCGGCACCCAGCCGCGCCGCTGCCACCGCCGCGTTCGCGCCCATTCCGCCGCCGCATTCGGTATAGCCGCTCGCCAGGATCTTCACCGGGGACGAGGGGATTTCCGGCACCGAATAGATGGTGTCGAGCGCCGACATCCCGAGCGAGATCATCCGCACCGTCATGGTTTCACGTGAAACGGAAGCAACTAGGCGGCCTGATTCGTTTCACGTGAAACGTGATTTCGCTGGCTTGGGGTCGATTTGGGGACGGCATGTGGCGTAAAATAGCGCAGATCGCGCGGATTGCCCTGTCACCGCGCGAAAACCCTGCAAAATCATGATCTTTCCGGAACGATTCGAGGTGATCGTCGTGGGTGGCGGCCATGCCGGCACCGAGGCGGCGCTCGCCTCGGCGCGAATGGGCCGGCGCACGCTGCTATTGACGCACAGCATCGAAACGCTAGGCCAGATGTCGTGCAATCCGTCGATCGGGGGCATCGGCAAGGGTCATCTGGTCAAGGAGATCGATGCCCTGGGCGGAGCTATGGCGATCGCCACCGACGAGGCGGGCATCCAGTTTCGCACGCTCAACGCCAGCAAGGGTCCGGCCGTCCGGGCGACACGCGCCCAGGCCGACCGGCTCCTGTACAAGTCCGCCATCCGGCGCCGCCTGGAATCGCAGGCCAACCTGGCGCTGTTCCAGCAGGCGGTCGACGACCTCATGCTCGCGGGCGATCGGGTGACGGGCGTCGTCACGCAAATCGGCGTCGCGTTCGAGGCGGATACGGTGGTGCTGACGACCGGCACGTTCCTGTCCGGCCTCATCCATATCGGGCTCACGAACCATGAGGCGGGCCGCGCGGGCGAGCCGCCTGCCAAGCGGCTGGGCGCACGGCTGCGGGAGCTCGCGTTGCCCGCGGGACGCCTCAAGACCGGCACGCCGCCACGCATCGATGGCCGGACGCTGGATTTTTCCGTGCTCGAGGAGCAGCCCGGTGACACGCCGGTCCCGGTGTTCTCGTTCGTCGGCAGCCGCGCGATGCATCCGCGGCAGGTGTCGTGCTTCATCACCCATACCAACCCCCGCACGCACGACATCATCCGGGCCGGCCTCGACCGCTCGCCGCTCTTTACCGGCGTCATCGAGGGCATCGGTCCGCGGTATTGCCCATCCATCGAGGACAAGGTCGTCCGCTTCGCCGACCGGGACAACCACCAGATTTTCCTCGAGCCCGAGGGCCTGACCACCGACGAGGTTTATCCCAACGGGATCTCGACCTCGCTGCCGTTCGACGTGCAGCTCGCGCTGGTGCGCTCGATGAAGGGCTGCGAGCGCGCACACCTGCTGCGTCCCGGCTACTCGATCGAATACGATTTCTTCGATCCGCGGGCGCTGCGGACTACGCTCGAGACCAAGGCGATCAACGGGCTCTTCTTCGCCGGCCAGATCAACGGCACCACCGGCTACGAGGAGGCGGCGGCCCAGGGGCTGCTCGCGGGTATCAATGCCGCGCGGCGCGCGCGAGGCGAAGAGGGCTGGGCGCCGCGCCGCGACGAAGCGTATCTCGGCGTCCTCGTCGACGATCTCGTCACCCGCGGCGTCAGCGAGCCCTACCGGATGTTCACGTCGCGCGCCGAATACCGGCTGCAGCTGCGCGAGGACAACGCCGACCTGCGCCTGACCGAAAGCGGCCGGCGCCTCGGTGTGGTCGACGACGCCCGCTGGGAAGCGTTTGCCCGCAAGCGCGACGCAGTGTCGGCCGAGCGGGCGCGCCTGGATGCGACGGCGCTGCGCCCTCGAGATGTGCCCAAGGAGGACTGCCAGCGCGTGCTGGGGCAGGCGCTGGAGAAAGAGTATGTGCTTACTGACTTGCTGCGCCGGCCCGGCGTCGACTACGCCGCGCTGATGACGCTGCCGGGCGCCGGGGCGCCCGTCGACGACCCGGCAGTGGCCGCGCAAGTCGAGGTGCAGGTGAAGTACCAGGGCTACATCGACCGTCAACGCGACGAGATCGAGCGCGTGGGCGAGCAGGCCGACACGGCGCTGCCGCCGGATCTCGATTACCGGCGCCTGCGAGGCCTGTCCACCGAAGTGCAGCAGCGGTTGAACCAGCATCGCCCGCAGACGATCGGTCACGCAGCGCGAGTGCAAGGCGTGACGCCGGCAGCGGTGGCGCTGCTGCTGGTCTACGCCAAGCGCGGCTTCGCCGCCGACGTCCTGCCCGGACGGTTGCAGGCGTGAGCGCCGTGGCAGCGTCGACGCACAGGCACACAAGGTTGCGCGCCGCCGCGGGCCATCCGTCCGCGGATGCCGACGTTCTCGCGGCCGGCGTCGACGCGCTCGGTCTTGCACTGGTTCCCGCGCAGCGCGACGCGATCGCCCGCTATCTCGCGCTCCTCGCCAAGTGGAACGGCCGCTACAACCTGACCGCAATCCGCGAGCCGTCGCGAATGATCACGCACCATGCGCTCGACGCGCTGGCGGCGTTGCCGCGATTGCCGCAGGACCGCGGTCTGCGCGTGCTCGACGTCGGCACGGGCGGCGGCGTGCCGGGCATCCTCCTCGCGATCGCGCGACCGGACTGGCAGGTGACGCTGCTCGACGCCAGCCAGAAGAAGGGCGCGTTCGTCACGCAGGCAGTGATCGAGCTCGGGCTCGCCAACGTCGTCGTCGCCATCAGCCGGGTCGAGGATTTCGTCGCGGCGGAACGCTACGACATCGTGATCTCGCGCGCGTTTGCTTCGCTCGCCGATTTCGCCAAGGGCGCGCTGCGCCATGCTGCGCCACATGGCCACCTGTATGCGATGAAGGGCGTGATGCCCGATGCCGAGATCGCGGCGTTGCCGCCGGAAGTCGGCGTCGTCGCGGCGATGCCGATCGATGTCCCCGGCCTCGATGCGCGACGCAGCCTCGTCGTGATGCGGCGCGCGCATTGACGGCCGCGATGCGCGCGCCCACTGCGAACGCCAGGCTCGTGCTTTACGGCCCGCGGCACTGCCGATGAACGAATACGCGCCCGCGACGCAGGCGCCTCAAGCGAGCGCGACGTCGGCGCCGCCAGCCAGCGAGCGCGCACCGCGCATCATCGCCATCGCCAATCAGAAAGGCGGCGTCGGCAAGACCACCACGGCCGTCAATCTCGCGGCGAGCCTGACGGCGATGAAGCGCCGCGTGCTGCTGATCGACCTCGATCCGCAGGGCAACGCCACCACGGGGGCCGGCGTCGACAAGCGCGCATGTGCACACACCGTCTACCAGGTGCTGCTCGGCGAACGCAAGATCGCCGACGTGCGCATCGTGTCGCCGTCGGGCGGCTTCGACCTCGTGCCGGCCAATCGCGAGCTCGCGGGCGCCGAGGTCGAGCTGGTCGAATTGCCCGAGCGCGAGATGCGTCTCAAGGATGCGCTCGCCGAGGCGTTGTCGCAGATGCGGACGGCGATCAGCGAGGTGCTGCCCGAATACGATTTCATCCTGCTCGACTGCCCGCCGTCGCTGTCGCTGCTCACGCTCAACGGCCTGTGCGCCGCCGACAGCGTGCTGATCCCGATGCAATGCGAGTACTACGCGCTCGAAGGACTCTCCGACCTCGTGCAGACGATCCGCAAGGTGCGCTCGCACCTGAATCCCGCGCTCGAGATCGAGGGGCTGCTGCGCACGATGTACGACCCGCGCAACACGCTCGGCCAGAACGTCGGCGCCGAGCTGGAAAAGCACTTCGGCGACAAGCTCTATCGCACGATCGTGCCGCGCAACGTGCGTCTCGCCGAGGCGCCTTCGCACGGCGTGCCGGCGCTGACGCTCGAGCCGCAGTCGAAGGGCGCGCTCGCCTATCTCGCGCTGGCCGGCGAGATGCTGCGACGCATGGACGAAGCCTCGCCGCGCGCCGCGGCGGACGCGCAACGACAAGGAATCGACAGGTGATACGACCCAAGGGACTCGGGCGCGGGCTCGATGCGCTCCTCGCAGGCTCCGACGCCGGTGCCGAGAACAGGGATTCGCTGCAGATGCTGCCGATCGACCGGCTGCGTCCCGGCAAGTACCAGCCGCGCACGCGAATGGACGAAGCCTCGCTTGGCGAGCTCGCCGATTCGATCCGCGAGCAGGGCGTGATGCAGCCGGTGCTGGTGCGTCCGGTGGAGAACGGCCGCTTCGAGATCATCGCCGGCGAGCGTCGCTGGCGCGCGGCACAGCGCGCCGGCCTGCGCGACGTGCCGGCGCTGATCAAGTCGGTGCCCGATGCGCAGGCGTTGGCGCTCGCGCTGATCGAGAACATCCAGCGCGAGGACTTGAATCCGCTCGAGGAGGCGCAGGGCCTCGCGCGCCTGATCGACGAATTCGGCCTGACGCATGAAGCCGCGGCGAAGGCTGTCGGACGCTCGCGCAGCGCGGTGAGCAACCTCTTGCGGCTGCGCGATCTCGCCAAGCCCGTGCAGGAGTACCTGCTCGCCGGCGCGCTCGAGATGGGCCACGCACGCGCGCTGCTGGCGCTGCCGGCCGCGCAGCAGGCGGGTGCCGCCACGCGCGTCGTCAACCAGCAGCTGTCGGTGCGCGAGACCGAGCGCCTCGTGCACGCGCTGCAGGGGGGCGGCAAGGCACGCGCGACCCGCGCGCGGCGCGCGCCGGACACCGACACCGCGCGGCTCGAGACCGAGCTCGCCGAGGCGCTGGGCGCCAAGGTGCGCATCGACGCCCGCCGCAACGGCGCGGGCCGCCTCGTCATCAGCTACGCGAGCCTGACCGAGCTCGACGGCATCGTCGCGCGATTGCGCTAGGGATCGCGCGCTGGCGCGCTGGCGTCGAACCCGCGCACGCGCGACTGCGACTGCGATGGCGCGCGCGTGCCGCGAGGTGTCAGCCGAGTTCCTTGAGGATGGTTTCCGCGCCGGAGACCTCGAATTTGCCGGGGGCCTCGATGTTGAGCGCCTTGACGACACCATTGTCGGCGAGCAGCGAGAACCGCTGGCAGCGCACGCCCATGCCGCGGGCGGTCAGGTCGAGCACGAGGCCGAGCGCCTTCGTGTAGTCGGCGCTGCCGTCGGCGAGCATGCGCACCTTGCCGTCGGTGTGCTGGTCGCGCGCCCAGGCGCCCATGACGAAGGCGTCGTTGACGGAAATGCAGGCGATCGTGTCCACGCCCTTGGCCTTGAGCTCGGCATAGTGCTGGAGGTAGCTCGGCACGTGCTTGGCCGAGCATGTCGGCGTGAACGCGCCGGGCAGGCCGAAGATCACGACCTTCTTGCCTTTGACCAGGTCGTCGACCGACACGGGATTGGGCCCGACCGCGCAGGCGCCGGTGGCGACATCGTAATATTCCTGCAGGGTGCCCGACGGCAGCTTGTCGCCGACTTTGATCGTCATCATGGTCTCCGGTTGGGTGCGAAGCGGAAAAAGGAGGTGCGAAGGCCCCTCGCGCGTGGCTTCATTGTAGCGCGCGCGCCGCGGCGCTTGCGCTCGCGCGGCGTGCGGCGTTAGCGTGGCGGGCCCGGGCATCGCCCACATCACATCACGCATCCAGGACCGCCATGCCACGACGCTCTTCGCCTCCCCCCCGGCTCACGCTGCTCGTCGCCACCCGCAAGGGCCTGTGGACGCTCACCGCCGACGCCTCCCGCCGCGCGTTCAAGCTCGCCGGTCCGCATTTCCTCGGCCATGTCCTCCACCATGCGGTGTGCGACCCGCGCGACCGGCGCACCTGGCTCGTCGCCGCACGCACCGGCCACCTCGGGCCGACGATTTTCCGCTCGACCGACCGCGGCCGCACGTGGAAGGAAGCTGCCAAGCCGCCCGCGTTCGCCAAGAACGAAGGCCGCACGGTCGACCACACGTTCTGGCTCACGCCTGGACATGCATCCCAGCCCGGAATCTGGTACGCCGGCACTTCGCCGCAGGGATTGTTTCGTTCGGAGGACGGCGGCAATTCGTGGAATGGCGTGGACGGCTTCAATCGCCATCCCTCGCGCAAGGCGTGGTGCGGCGACGACAAGGATGGCACGCCCGACGGGCCGACGCTGCATTCGATCTCGATCGATCCGCGCGACGCCGCGCACATGTATTTCGGCATGTCCGGTGGCGGCGTTTTCGAGTCGCACGACGCCGGCGGCGACTGGACGCCGCTCAACCAGGGTGTGCGGGCTGATTTCCTGCCGACGAAGGATCCGGAGTACGGGCACGACCCGCATTGCGTGCGGTTTTCAGCGGACCCCGATCGCCTCTATCAGCAGAATCATTGCGGCCTTTACCGCCTCGACCGGCCCGCCACGCGCTGGACCGACATCGGCGTCGGCATGCCCAAGCAGGTCGGCGATGTCGGACTGCCGCTCGCCGTGCACCCGCGCGATCGCGACACGCTGTGGATGTTCCCGATGGACAGCACCGACGTGTGGCCGCGCACGTCTCCCGGCGGCAAGGCGGCGGTCTATCGCTCGCGCAACGGCGGCAAGTCATGGACGCGGCAGTCGAAGGGCATGCCGCACACGCAGACGTGGTGGACGGTGAAGCGCCAGGCGATGTGCACCGACCAGCGCGACCCCGTCGGGCTGTACTTCGGCACGACGTCCGGCGAGGTGTGGGGCAGCACCGACGAGGGCGCGAGTTTCCGGCCGCTGGCGCTGCACCTGCCGCTCATCCACTCGGTGGAACCCGCGGACTGACGATGGCGCGACGCTCCCAGGAGGTGGCGGCGATCGTCGACGTGCTGATCCCGTCGCCGCTGCGCTCGTACACCGGCGGCGCCCGCGAAGTGCGCGTGGCGCTGCCGATCCTCGCCCCCGAATCGCCGCCGACGCTGTCCGGCGTGCTCGCAGCACTCGACGGCAGCTATCACGGCATCCGCTTTCGCATCATCGACGAGCAGGGGCGCCTGCGCCCGCACATCCGCATCTACATCGGCGATCGCGATGCGCGCGACTTGCGCACGCCGGTGCCGCAGGGCGTGACGGTGATGATCGTCGCCGCTCTGTCGGGCGGCTAGGCGGCTCCGGGCGGCGGGGCGGAACGCCGCGAACCTCGCGCCCGGTGTGCTGTGCAGGGCAGGCCGCGCGTTTTGGCCGCCTTTGCGCGTGGCGCACAGGGACCCGGCGCCCGCTTCTCGATGGCCCCGCCGCGAGGCTTGCGGCGGCCCCGACGCCCGGTTGCCGCGCCGCAGCATCGGTTGCCGAACCCATCGTTTTTACGATAGAATCCAAAGGTTTGTTCGCCTCGGAACGTTCATGGCGCAAGGCCCGGCAACGCGCGACGTCAATACGCCGCCACCGCCGCCCGCGACGCCTGGTCGGCTCCCCGGGCAGCGCGCCGGCATGTTCGCGACGCTCGCCTCGCGGCCGATACGCACCGTGTTGTGGTGGCAGGCGCTTGCGACGTTGGCGGGCGCGGCACTCGGCGCGGTCCTGTCCGGGCGAGCCGCAGCCTTGTCGGCGGCGTTGGGAGGGGCGATCACGGTGGCGTCGACCGTCGCATATGCGCTGGTGCTCGGTATCGGCGGCAAGGCGACGGCCGGAGCGTCGGTCAGGACGATGCTGCGTGCCGAAGCGGCAAAGATCCTCGTCGTTCTCGCCGGGCTGTGGTGGGCGATGACGAAGGTTCCGGGCATGCGGCCGCTGCCGATGTTCATGACGTTCGTGGTGACGGTGTTGCTGTTCCGCGTGGCCTTTCTCGCGCGCGATTGATCGGCGCCGCGCAGGCGGCGGCGGCAGGGTGACGACGAAGTTGGATTGGCAATCAGGACGAATCCCCGGCGGGCGCAAATGGCGCCCGCGTGAATTAAATCGGCATTTCCTCTAGAGAACACCCATGGCCGCCGGCACTGAACTCACCGCGACCGAGTACATCCAGCATCACCTCTCGTTCCTCCAGTACCGCGTCGGCCAGGGCCCGTTCTGGACCGTCAACGTCGATACGCTGGTCATGACCATCGTGGCCGGCGTGCTGGCCTTCGGCTTCATGTGGTGGGTCACGCGAAAGGCGACTTCGGGCGTGCCGTCGAAGACGCAGGCCGCGGTCGAGCTTGCCATCGATTTCATCGACCGGCAGGTCAAGGACATCTATCAGGGGCCGAGCGCCATCGTTGCGCCGATCGCGCTCACCACCTTCGTGCTGGTGGTGATGCTGAACGCGATGGACTGGTTGCCGATCGACGTGATGGCCTGGATCTACGAGCACGTCTTCCATCTGACGCACTGGCGCAACACGCCCACCGCCGACGTCAACACGACGTTCGCGCTGGCGCTGTCGGTGTTCGCCATGATGATTTTCTATTCGGTCAAGGTGAAGGGCCTCGGCGGCTGGCTGCACGAGCTGGTGTCGTCGCCGTTCGGGCTGAAGCCGGTCTGGGCGGCGCCGCTGCTGATTCTCGCCAACGTCATGTTCCAGATCGTCGAATACGTGTCGAAGCCGTTGTCGCACTCGCTGCGACTGTTCGGCAACATGTACGCCGGCGAGATCATCTTCCTGCTGCTTGGCATGTGGGCCGCGACCGGCCTGGTCGGCGTCGCGGCGGGCGCCTTTCTGCATCTCGGCTGGGCGATCTTCCACATCCTGATCGTGCTGCTGCAGGCCTATATCTTCATGATGCTCACCGTTGTCTATATCTCGATGGCGCACGAGCATCACTGACGTCGTTTTGAAATCAGCACGCGTTCACTTTCAATCACTCGCAAGCAAGGGAAAGGTAAAGACATGGACAAGCTGCAACTGCTGGCGCAAATCCAGGCCTCGACGGGCATCGGCATCGGACTGATGATCGGCCTGGGCGCGCTCGGCGCATGTGTTGGCGTGGGGATCATGTGCTCGCGCTTCCTCGAGGGCGCGGCGCGCCAGCCGGAACTGATGCCGCAACTGCAGGCCAAGGTGTTCCTGCTGCTCGGCCTGATCGACGCGTCGTTCATCATCGGCCTCGGCATCGCGATGCTGTTCGCGTTCGGCAACCCGCTGCTCGCGGTCATCCAGTAATCGATCTCGGGAAGCCGTCCACCGAGAGGGGAATCGCGTGAACATCAATTTCACGATCATCATGCAGGCCGTGGCGTTCGCGGTCTTCATCTGGTTCTGCGCCCACTTCATCTGGCCGCATATGACGCGGGCGATCGCCGCCCGTCAGAAGACGATCGCCGACGGCCTCGCCGCCGGCGAGCAGGGCCGGGAAAATCTCGCCAGCGCGGAGCGCCGCGTCAGCGAGCTCGTCGCCGAGGCGCGCGCCAAGGCGCAGGAGATCGTCGCGCAGGGTGAGAAGCAGCGCAGCGAGACCGTCGAGCATGCGAAAGGCGAGGCACAGGCCGAGGCCGATCGCATCGTCGCCGCCGCCAAGGCGGAAATCGCGCAGGAAGTCGCGCGTGCGAAGGAAGAGCTGCGACGCCAGGTGTCGACGCTGGCCATCGCCGGCGCCGGCAAGATCCTGAAGCGCGAAGTGGACGCCGGCGCGCACGCGGCGATGTTGCGCGACATCGAAGCGCAACTCTGACGGGGGCGGCGATGGCGGAACTCGAGACGGTTGCCCGGCCCTACGCGGAAGCGGCGTTCGAAATCGCGCGCGACGCCAAGGCGCTGCCGCAGTGGTCGTCGGCGCTGAAGGTCGCCGCGGCGGTCGTCGCCGACCCGCGCATGCAGGCCGCGCTCGACAATCCACGCCTCGCCAATGCCGAGAAGGAAACGCTTTTCCTGTCCGTGGCAGGCGATGGTTTTTCGCCCGAGGTGCGCAACTTCGCGCGCGTGCTGATCGAGGCCGATCGCATCGCCTTGCTGCCGCAGGTCCGCGAGCTGTTCGAGGCGCGCAAGGACGCCGCGGAAAACGTCGCGCGCGCGACGATCGAGACGGCGATGCCGCTCTCGGACGAGCAGCTCGCGCAGTTGAAGGCGTCGCTCGCCAGGCACTTCGGCAAGCAGATCGAGACGTCGGTGCGCGTCGAGCCGGCGCTCATCGGCGGCGCGCGCATCACCGTCGGCGACCGCGTGATCGACGGCTCGGTGCAGGGCAAGCTCACCACGATGGCGAACGAATTGTCCGCCTGAACCCGGATTCGAACCGAAGCACGCGCGCGGATCGACCGCGGCGCGGGCAAGACGAGGCCACCATGCAGTTGAACCCATCCGAAATCAGCGAACTCATCAAGTCGAGGATCCAGAACCTCGACACCGGCACGCAGGAGCGCACGCAGGGCACCGTGGTGTCGGTGACCGACGGCATCTGCCGC
>DATBOK010000249.1:0-2780 GCA_036553845.1 Casimicrobiaceae bacterium | reverse complement strand
TCGCCGACCTGGTAGTCGACGAGCGGCCAATGGAAGACGACGTTGGGCAGACCGGGGAGCGCGCCCATCGCGATGTCTTCGACGCTCGGCTGCATAGCGGCGGTCAGCGAGACGGAATCGCCATCGCAACTCAGGCCGGCGTTGATCCAGAGGACGTGTACGGTTGTCTGCGCTAGCTGCTCCGGCGTCGGGCGTTCGGCTGCAACCATGTGATGCTCCATGGACTCACGAGCGGATGGCGCGCAGCGAAGACGGGCTCCGGCGCTGCGGCAATGCACACGCTATTCCTGACCGGATGACAGACGCATAACGAAACGGGCGGAATTATCGCGCGCGTCAAGCGGGGCGATCGGTCGTGAGCCGCTGTACTTCTTTCGTTGCTGCTGCGCGGCGTCGTCTTCCGCGTTCGGACCGCGGGCGCGCTCGGTGCGTGCACCACTCGCGGAATGTGTCGATCACGGAGCGTTCCACAGCGGGCGAGAGAGCGATGCCTCCCCATCGCCTATGCTGACGCTAGTGCGGCGCATGTCGGCCGCATGCGGAGGCGCGCCGTGGCGAAGCAATCGGCCCCGCGTCGGCCCGGCGGCGCGACCCGCGTCACGCTGGCCGGCTCGACGCGCCAGCGGATCTGGCATCTGCTCGCGAACCCGTGGCTGTTCCAGGGCCTGCTGCTCGTCGGCCTGCTCGTGCTTGCGTACTTCGAGATCGACATCAAGGACGTCGCGAGCGCCTTCAAGAACGCGCGCTACGAGTTCCTCGCGGCGGCGTTCCTCGTCTACATCGGCTCGCGCTTTCTGCATGCAGTCGAATGGCAGATCTCGCTCCAGAAAGTCGGTCGGGCGCCGCTCGCTGGACTGTTCGGCATCACACTCATTGGCACGCTCGTGAATACGGTCGTTCCCGCGAGCGCCGGCGACGTCGCGAAGGTGCAGATCGCGGCAAACCGCTACGACCTGCCGCGCGCCGGGCTCGTCGCGACGCGGGGCGCCGAGATGGTGGTCAACGCGATCATGATGGTGGTGTTCGTCGCTGTGGCGTTCGCGCTGCCGGGCGCCGGCGTCGTACCGCGCGCCGTGCTGTACCTGATGATCGGTGCGGCACTGGCGCTCTTCATCTTCTCGGAGGCGATGAGCCGCCTGCTGCCGGAGACGCTGCCGGATTGGCGCGTCGTCAGGATGCTGCCGCATCGCTACGCCGACTGGCTGCGGTACCACTGGCCGCGCTTCCACGCGGGCTTCGAGGTGATCCGGCGGCCGGACCTGCTCGGGCTCACGCTGCTGTTGAACCTCGTCGGTTGGGCGGAAGATATCCTGATCATCTGGCTGTACGCGCTGGCATTCCACCTTTCGCTGCCGTTCGGCGCCTACGTTTCGGTGACGGTGGCGATCGCGCTGGTGACGACATTCCCGATCACCGTCGGGAACATTGGCACGTACGAACTGCTCGTGACGAGCGTGCTGACGCTGTACGGAGCGGGCGGCGCCCCGGCGCTGGCGTTCGCCATCGGAACACACATTTTTGGTACGGCGTTCAACATCGTCCTTGGGCTCGCCGCGGCGGCCGTCATGCGTCTGCGGCCGCGGGATATTTTCCGGATTGCCGAGCGGTCGAAGCACGCCCCGGCGCCGGTGGAGCACCGGGCCTGAGATGCAAGGCGCCTCCTGAGGCCTCATACTCGGCGTCTGCGATCAGGCGGCCTGCCGCCGCGCTTCGCTACACTCATTCGACGTTTGCCTGACGCCTGCCACCAAGATCATCTGCCTATCTGCCGGAGATTCTGTGACCGCACCGCCCCGCACGGGCCCGCACTGGAACCGCCTTGGGCTGCTCGAAGGCGCGCCGGAGTGCGCGATCGAGGCTGCCTGGCTCTGGCAAATCGCGCGCCATCACCCGGACCGCGGGGGCGATCCCGCGGTAGCGCGCGCGATTAACGTCGCGCATGACGAGCTGAAGGGCAGCGGCTCGAAGCCCAACGAGTACGTTGCGCGGCACTACGAATCGCAGCCGTGGCTCGTGCTCGGCGTGACGCGCGATGCGGAGCCGGAGCTGGCGCAGCGCGTCGGCGCGCAGCTGGCGGCCGCGCTCGATACGCACCGGCGGCTGGCAGACCGCGTGGCGTGGGCGGTCACCAACTTCGGCGCGAAGGTGACGCCACCGCCTGGCGCGGCGCCCACGCGTGTAACGCCGCCACCACCGCCACGCGTGCGCCCGCTGTCGCGCACGCAAGCGGCACCGGCCGCACCTGCGACCCCGGGTATGCCGGACGGCCTGCCGAATCGCATCGATCTCGGGACGCTGGCATGGGGTGACGCCAGCGCGCAGACGGTCAAGCTCACCTGGCGGCGGCACGCGCCGTACGACATCAACGTCGAGACACCGGCGCCGCTGCGAGCGGACGTGACGGCATCGAAGGCGCTGCCAGGGCGCTTCGTCGTCGCGATCTCGGTCGACTGGGAGCACGAGGCGTTCACGCACAACCCGACGCTGCGCGGGCATACCATCGATGGGCAAGTGACGGTGCGCTGGGCGGGTGGCGGCGAGGCGGCCGTGCCGGTCCACGGCATCGCGCTCTACGCACCGGTCGTCAGCGTCAGTCCGCCGTCGCTCGACCTCGGTAGGGTGAAGGCCTCGGCGCCGGTGCGGGCGGCGATCGCGCTGGTCAGCAGCGCGCCTGCGACGGTGAGCATCGAACCGCCGGCCTGGCTGGAGCGCGTCGAAGGCGACCGGCCGCCGCGCAGCGACGATGTGCGGCTGGCGACGAACACGCCGGTGCGCGTCGA
>DATBOK010000216.1:0-6956 GCA_036553845.1 Casimicrobiaceae bacterium | reverse complement strand
ACGCTAAGTACCTGCAATGGCGGTGGCATCAATTGCGGCAGCTTTGGCACGTCGACAACGTTTAACCTTACGCCAGCCGGATCACAATATTTTGTGTCGCCAGTTCCATTTTACAATATGTCCTTCGAATCAGGCCAACTCAACGACTTCGCGCCCACCGGCACAGTTGAAATCAACGGGTCGCTCGACGTGAAGTTCGGCGGCACGGTGCCGGAACCGGCGACGCTCGCTCTGCTTGGCGTCGGCCTGCTCGGTCTGGGATTCTCGCGGCGCGGCCAGTCGCGGCGCTGAACGCGGTCTTCGCAAACAACGAAACCCCGGGGCACCACCCCGGGGTTTTTGTTTGTGGCAGCGCTCGGGCCTACGCGTCCTGGACGAGCGTCCGCAGCCGTCCCAGCACGCCGCTTTCCTCGCCCGGCTCGAAGCCGTACGGGTAGAGCGAGCGCCCGGCGCCCGGCGCGTTGATCTTGCCGGCGAAATTGCGCAGCCCTTCGGCGATGGCGTCGAACGACACGCACAGCAGGACCGCGGGCGCGTGCACCCGCAGGTTCATGCGCTCGTCGCCGACGCGCTCGAAGTCGAGCGCCTTGCGATAGAACGACACATGGCGCGGGTTGACCTCGATGACCGCGTGCGTGTAGCCGCGGATCAGCGCGGCATACAGGTAGGCGGTGTGGAACAGGCCGGCGAGCACGGGCTTGCTGGCCACCGTCTTGTCGACCGCGAGCCGGGTGAATTCGCAGGGCTTCCAGCCGTTGCGGCGCATCTCGTCGATCTCGCGGTGATAGAGCTCGTCCGCCGACAGTCCCTTGCGCGAATCGAGGCGCACGCTCACCGTCCCGACGAGGATCCCCTCGTCGAACGCGAGGAACGTCGACAGCCGCGGATCGACCGCCGCCGGCGTCGTCGTATAGCCACGGCCCGCATAGCGCTTGTCGACGAGCGTGCCGGCGCTGCGGCGCGATCCGGCCTGCCGTGCCACGCGGATCTTGAAGCCGCCCTGAATCGCGCCCGGATGCTCGAGCTGCTCGAGATCGGCGGCGTTGAGCGTGAGACTGTGGAAGCGCAACGCGCGCTGGCCGAAGATGGTTTCGCCGGTGCGCGCGGCGATCGCGGCCTTGTTCGCCGCGCGCATCGCGGGTGATTCGATCCGCCGCGGCGCGGCGGCGGCGCCTTTCGGTGCGGCCGCGGATGTCGCGCTGGTCGCGGGCTTCGCCGTGGTGCCCGATCGCGTGGCGGTCCGCGCATGCGGCGAGGCCCCGGCTTTCGTGGGAGTGCCCGTGCGGGTGGTCGCGCCCGGCTTGCTGGCGCCGCCCGCGCGCGTCGTCGCACCCGCCCGTGTAGTCGCGCCCGTTCGCGTCGAGGCACCCGTGCGCGTCGCCGGCCCGAGTTTCGCCGCCGCCGACTTCGCAACGGTGGTTGTCTTGCGCCGCGGCGCCTTCGTCACGCCGAGCTTGGTCAGCACCTTGCGCAGGGAGGTCTTCATTCGAGGCGCTTCAGGTAATCCTTGGTGAACACGCGGTCCGGCAGCTCGCGCAGCCTCATGTCGCTGTAGCGCAGGGTCGAAACCTCGTCCTCGCGCAGCGCGTCGCGCATGATGATGCGCATCGGCCGCATCTTGCCGGCGACGCGCTGGAAGTCGTCGTAGTGCGCCGTCTTCAGCAGGCGGTCCGACACGGAATAGAACTCCGCCTTGACCGGCCACGCACTGGCCTTGCGCACCCAGTACAGCACCCTGTGATAAGTGACGCCGCGCTCGCGCGCAAGCAGCTCGAGCACGTACGTCGGGCCGCCGTCGCCATCCTCGACGCGCAGCACATGGGCGTCGTAGTCGCCGGCGAAGTTGGCGCGTGCGAGGTCACCGTTGGCGACTTCGCCGGTGAGCCGCTGCGACAGGGAGAGCCGCACGGGCTGCGACACGTTGGGCAGGAACACCCACAGATCGTGGCCCTTCATCAGCATGATCTGGCCCCGCTCCGCGGCGGGCTCGGTTACCATCACGATCGTGTTCTCGTTGCCCTTCGACAGCACGCGGTATCGTCGCAGCTGCGGCTCGCTGCCTTCCGCGACGGACTCGATCGCCACGCCGGCTTCGAAGCCTTCGGTGGGAAAACGCACCTCGTCGGCCTTTCGCACGATCGCCGCGGCGTCCTCGTCGTCCGCGGCCGCGGCGAATGCCGGCGACGCCACCATCACGAGTAATGCGGCGGCGAATGCGGCCTGCACCCGCGTCCGCACCGCACGCGCGATCGGCCGGGTGATCGATCCTGGCTCCATCGTTTTCATGATAAGCCGAATGGCGCTCGTGGTGTGACGCGCGATGCCTGAATCGACACCGCTCATCCGCGTCGAGCGCGTCACCAAGCAGTATCGCCTCGGCAAGCAATGGGTACCGGCATTGACCGACGTCAGCCTCGACATCGAAGAGGGCGTTTTCCTCGCGATCGCCGGTCCGTCGGGCAGCGGCAAGTCGACGCTGCTCAACCTCATCGGCTGCATCGACACGCCGACGCGCGGGCGGATTGTCATCGACGGCGTCGACACCACCGGGCGCACGCCGGACGCGCTCGCCGACCTCCGCGCACGCGCGATCGGCTTCGTCTTCCAGACCTTCAACCTGTTCCCCGTGCTGTCGGCGCAGGAGAACGTCGAATACCCGTTGCTGCAGGCGCGCGAGATCGATCCCGGCGAGCGGCGGAAGCGCGTCGCCGAAGTGCTCGAGCGCGTGCATCTGTCGTCGCACGCGCGCCATCGGCCGAACGAGCTGTCGGGCGGCCAGCGCCAGCGCGTGGCGATCGCGCGCGCGCTGGTCACCCGGCCGCGGATCATCCTCGCCGACGAGCCGACGGCGAATCTCGACAGCAAGACCGGCGAAGGCATACTCGAGCTGATGAAGGACATCAACCGCACCCAGGGGACGACGTTCGTGTTCTCGACCCACGACAAGAAGGTGATCGCCAAGGCCGACCGCCTGGTGCGCATCGCCGATGGGCGCATCCACAAGCTCGGCGTGCGTTCCGCGCTGTCGTGGGTGGTGGTGCGGGCGGGCAAGACGGCCACGGTGCGCGGCCATGGCGACGTGACGAAGCAACGGAGGTCCCGATGACGCGATCGATCATGGTTGGCCCGGGCCGCCTGCTGGCCGCGCTGCTGCTGGGATGGGGCGCCGTCGCGAGCGCGGCGGACCCCGTGTCGCGCGACGAATTATTCGGCACGACGCCGCCAGCGTCGCCACCGGCGGCCGAAGGCAAGGACGCGGCGCCCGCGTCGAAGGATTCGCTGTTCGGCACGCCGCCGCCCGCACCACCGGCGAGCGATGCGCTGCTCGGCGCGCCCGCCCAGCCGGCGTTTCGCTTTTCAGGCTTCCTCGACGGGCTCGCGGCCTACAGCTATGACGATCCAACGCACTGGTCGCGCGCCGTCGCCAGGTTGCAGCTCGCGGCGCAAGGCGAGTTCGGCCCCGGCATCCGCTGGAAGCTGAGCGGTCGCGTCGACGGCGATCCGGTCTACCTCAATTCGGGTTTCTACCCGGACGCCGTCAAGCGCGACCAGCGCATCGATTTCCTGTACCGCGAAAATTACCTCGATTTTTCCGCGGGTAGCTGGGATTTTCGCCTCGGCGCGCAGCAGATCGTATGGGGCGAGGTCGTCGGACTTTATTTCGCCGACGTCGTGTCCGCGCGCGACATGCGCGATTTCCTGCTGCCGAGCTTCGACATCATGCGCATTCCGCAATGGGCGGCGCGCGCCGAGTACACGGCCGGCGACGGCCACGTCGAATTCATCTACATCCCGGTGCCGGCGTTCGACGACATCGGCAAGCCCGGTTCGGATTTCTACCCGGTGCCGCTGGACCTGCCGGCCAGCAACAATGTCGGCGAGGTGTTCCACGATCCCCAGCGCCCGTCGCACACGCTGTCGAACGCGAACTACGGCGTGCGCGCGAACACGCTCATCGACGGCTGGGACCTGTCGGCGTTCTACTACCGCAGCTTCAGCACGTCACCGACTTTCTATCGCGATCCAGGCGGCAGTGTGTCGTCGCCCTACGTCTTCGACCCGAGCTACGACCGCATCTGGCAGGCGGGCGGCACGGTGAGCCAGGACCTGGGACCTGCGGTGCTGCGCGGCGAGGCGGTGTACACGCACGGCCGATCGTTCGCGCTCTCGGACCTGACCGTCTATCCGAGCACGGTCGAACGCCAGACGATCGACTACATCGTCAGCCTCGAATGGGCACTGCCGCACGACACGCGGCTCAACGTGCAGGGATTCCAGCGCATCTACGAGGGCGGCGCCGACGGCATCGCCTTCGCCAACGACGGCGTCGGCGCGAGTGTGTTCATCTCGACCAAGCTCACGCCGACGCTCGAGCCGCAGCTTCTTTGGATCCGCAATTTTCACGATGGCGGGCAGATGGTGCGGCCGCGCCTCAACTGGACGGTCGCGCCCAACCTCACGCTGGGGTTCGGCGTCGACATCTTCTCCGGGCCTCGCGACACGTTCTTCGGCCGCTACACCGACCGCGATCGTGTCTACACCGAGGCGCGCTGGGACTTCTGACGCGCGGCGCTGGCGTGCCTCAGGCGGCGCGCGCGGCGAAGCCGAAGGGCGCGAGCGCGCGGTCGAGCTCGCACAGTCGACGCTCGAGCTCCTCGATCGCCAGCGACAGCAGCACCGACGGCGCCTGCACGCGCTCACAGAACTTCTCGGCGGCGGCAACGGCGAACCCGAGCACGCGGGTGTAGAAGCCGACGTGCCTTGGATTGACCTCGATGAAGACGTCGGTGACGCCATGCACCGAGCCGGCGGCGTAAGCGACGTTGAACAGCGCCGCAAGCACCGATTTCGAATCGGCACGCTCCGCCACGGCGAGGCGCGTCAACTCGCAGACGTTGGCCCCGGCGGCCCGCCGCTGCGCGATGGCGTCGCCGTGGGTGCGCTCGGCCAGCAGGCCGTCACGGCCGTCGAGCCCGAGCGTGATGGTGCCGACGGTGTCCTCGTCGTGCGTGGCGACGAACGTGATCTCCTGCGCGAGGCTCGCCACCGACTTGCGCGAGCGGGTATCGGTGAGCGCCGGCACGTCGTAGCCGCGCCAGGCGTACCGCCGGCGCACCAGTTCCTGCGCCGCCTCGAATTCCGCGAACGATTCTGCCTTGCGTGCGCAAAGATTCGCGGCGCGAGAGAACGTGGTGCCGGCATGTGACGGCGTTTCCGGCACGGCACGCGGCGGCGACTTGGCCGAAGCGCGGCCGCGCTGCGCGATCAGGGTCACAACGCCATGTTCGAAGTGCGAATGCGAGTCGCGATGCGACAGGTGCGAGGAGAAACGCGCATGGCGCGAGCGTTCGACGCGGGCGCCACTTGCACGTGCGGTTGATGCGGCGCAAGGAGCATCGTATGCGCGCGCGTTCAGCGAAGTTTTCGGTGCGATTTCTTTCCCCTTCCGGCGCGTCGGCGACTCGTTCCCGCCTTGGATTACGACCGCAGCGGGCGGTCGGCGACACAGTGTAGCAAACAAACCCGGCCCGATGAAACAAAAAAGTGGATTTCGGGCTTCCCGGGTGCCCGATGTCTGCTTGGAGGACGTGTTGCGCTTATGGCCGATGTCGATTGAAAACCCATATGTCATTGTCGTCAACCGTCTCAAATCGGCGACATTCCGGGTAAAATTCCGGCGCCGCGTTTTGTAGGACAATTTCCAGGCCTCGCGCACGGCTTCGGCCCGGGGACCCCCGCGGATAACTGCTCGATCGGACCCCGGGTGCGCCCATGAACCGCCATCGCGCGCGCAGTCCGCGCTGAACGCATCTCGCGCGCCATCGGTGCATCCGGTGCCGGCGATCGGCCGTGGGGCGGTGCCCGTGCGCGACTGGCGTCGCGCGTCACACCCACCGGCATCGCGGGTCATGGCCCCGCGTGTTTCAAGTGCACCATCGGTGGGAGTCGGGGGTGGCGTGCCGCACGCGGGCCGGCTCGCGCAAGGCGACACGCGCGCATGGGCGCCCAGCGCCGGCGCCCGCACGAAGAGGCTCGTCGACGCTGCGCCAACGCGAGCCGCGGCGTGTTCGTTAAGATGGGAAGCTCGCGCGTCGCGCGAATGCGGACCCGCACCATGCGCTTCACCGTCGCCACGTACAACATCCACAAGGGGTTCACGCAGCTCAAGGGCCGCATGGTGATCCACGAGTTGCGCGAGCGCCTGCGCGGGCTCTCGGCGGACGTGCTCTTCCTGCAGGAGGTCCAGGGCGTGCATCGGCGCAACGCCACGCGCTATCGCGACTGGCCGGGCAAGTCGCAGCACGAATTCATCGCCGACAGCGTGTGGCACGAAGTGGCGTACGGCAAGAACGCGTCGTATCGCGACGGCCATCACGGCAACGCATTGCTTTCGCGGTTTCCGATCACGCGCCAGGAGAACGAGGACATCTCGGCGCACGTGTTCGAGAGCCGCGGCATGCTGCATTGCGTGCTGAAGCCGGGACCGCGCATGCCCGAGCTGCATTGCCTCAATGTCCATCTCGGCCTGTTCGAGCGCGGCCGGCAGTGGCAGATCCATTCGCTCGTCGAGCGCATCCGCGCCACCGTGCCGCGTGCGGCGCCGCTGATCATCGCCGGCGACTTCAACGACTGGCGGCACAAGGCCAACCGTGCGCTGATCGAGGACCTGGGCGTCGTCGAGGTGTTCGAGGAGGTCGAGGGCCGCACCGCGCGCACGTATCCGTCGCTGATGCCGATGTTCCGCCTCGACCGCATCTACGCACGCGGCCTGAACGTGCTGGATGCGCGCGTCCACTACGCATTTCCGGGCAACCGGCTTTCCGACCACGCGGCGCTGGCCGCGACCTTCGAGCTGTCTGCACGCACCCGCTGAAGCCCGCGCCATGCGCCGCTTCCTGACGGGCAACGCCGTCGACCTCCTGCGCAGCGGACGCGAGTTCTTTCCCGCGCTGATC
>DATBOK010000181.1:0-4199 GCA_036553845.1 Casimicrobiaceae bacterium | reverse complement strand
CTGGGTGCGGGCCTGCGCCGGCTGTCGATGAACCACGTGCCGTTCAATTTCCCGCGGCGCACCAACAACGCCACGAACGGCAGCGCCACGACCGGAGCCGCGGCGTAAGCGACTGGAAACCCGGACGATTCCCCCCAAGCGCGGGAACCGTCGGGGCGTGACGATACGTCGCCTACGCCGCGAGCGGGTGCGCGGCGGGCGATCGCGTGCTGCCGCGTTCCTCGTCGACGGCCATAGCCTCGCGCTTGGTGACGGGCCGCCGCGTGCGCAACGCGCGCTCGATGAGCGCTTGCCAGTGCGCCACCACGCCGGGAAAGCCGGCATCGAGCGGATGCAGCGAAAGACGCAGCAGTCGTCGCCGTCCGTTGCGTGCCAGCGCCCAGGCGATCGACGCGCGTGACAGCGCGCGACGCCAGGGACGGTCGGGGCTGTAGCAAAGGTTGGCGGTCGCCTCGAAGCGCCAGCCGGGCAGTCGATAGATGCCACCGCGCACCGGCACGTAGGCGATGCGCGCCCCCAGGGTGTCGATGGCGCCCCGGGTCGCGGCATTGAGTTGCCAGGCCGGCGGCACGAACCCCGCCAGGGGCCAGCCCGCCTCGTCGAACAGCGCGATGCCGTCCGCGAGGCGTTGCTGCGCATCGTGGCCGACGATCGCGGCGAACTCGGCCTCGCCGCGCGTCAGCACCCGGCGCGCCACGAACGCACCGAGGTTGCGCGGGCGCGGCCCATCGTCGACGTGATAATAGCCGTGCAGCGCGAGCTCGTCGCCGCGTGTGACGCGCGCGTCGAGCGCGTCGACGAACGCCTGTGAATCGCGTGCGCGGATGCCGCGATGGAAATGCGGCACGACGAGCAGCGTGACCGGCGGCGCGCCCAGGGCGTCGATCATTCCGAGCAGTTCCCGGCATTGCGGCCATGTCGCCGGGGCGACGTCGTGCACGACGATCGCCGCCAGCTTCCGCGACTCCGGTGCTGCGGCAGCCGTGTTCAGGTCGCCACCAATGCCGGCACGCTCGAAAGCGGGGCCGCCATCGCGGTGCGGTAAAGCGTCAGCAGTCGATGCATCGACAGGTCGAGCGTGAAATGCTCGTCGACCCGGCGCCGCGCGCACGCGCCAAGCGCGTCGATGTCACGCCCATATAGCGCGGCAACTGCCGCGGCGAGGGACGCTGCACTCCCGGGTTGCGCGAGCACCCCGCACTCCGGTGCGACGATCTCGGCGGCGGCGCCACCGTCCACCGCCACCACCGGACGCCCGCACGCCATGGCTTCGAGGTAGACGAGGCCGAAGGTCTCGGCGTCGCCCGCATGCACCAGGGCGTCCGCGCTGGCGATGAGCCGGGCCAGCACCGCGGTGCTGGCGACGAATGGCAGCCGCGTGACATTGGCCGGCAGCGGCGGCGCGTCGCCGCCGCCGACCAGCAGCAGGTGGTAGGGCGCGCCCAGCGTGCGCATCGCCTCGAGCAGCACGCCGATGCGCTTCTCGGCGGAAAATCGCCCGACGTAGATCAACAGCCGCGCGTTGTCGGCGAGCCCGAGGCGCGCGCGCAGGCCGGCGGCACGAAACCGCGGATGGAAGCGCACGGGATCGACACCGAGGTGGCGCACCAGCGCACGGCGAACGCCCCAGCCGGTGAGGCGGCCGCGCATGTATTCGCTGGGTGCCACGACGACGTCGCAGCGCTCGTAGACCGCGCGGGTATAGGCCATCAGCACGCGCTCGGCGAAGGGGCCGCGCCGTTCGCGCGCGAAGCGCACGAGGTCGACGTGCGCGAAGCCGATGAGGGGGACGTCGAGCTTGCGCGCCGCGGCGAGCGAGAACCAGGCGGCCGTGCCGATGTCGTTGGCCTCGATGACGTCGGGCTCGAGTGCTGCGAGGGTGTCGATCCAGCGCGGAGCGTCGAGCGGCCATCGCAGCGCGCCGCATCCCGGCAGGCGCGTTCCGGGCAGCAGATACTCGCCGTCGTCGCCGCGGCCCGCGGCGCTGCCTGCCATCAGTTGCGAATGGCGCACGCGGGTGTTGTCCCGCAGCCAGCGCCGCTTCGTCGACAGATAGCGCGACACGCCGCCGACCGCCGGTCCGTGCAGCATCGTCACGTCGATGAGATGCATGCATGCCCCTTGTTGGTGTTTTCTGCGTCAGGGATCGGTGACAGCATACCTCGCGGCACCGGCAGGCGAGGCCTCCGGGGTAACTTGCGCGCGCCGATCGGTTCCCGGCCAGTATGGCGGGCACGCGGCGCGTGGACTGTAGGCGCCTTTCGGTTAGCGGGGGCGGCGCCGTCTGACAACGCCGGCCCGGGAATGGCGGCTAGCGCGGGGCGGCGGCCGCCTTGGCCTCACGCCGGGCGAGATAGCGCGAGACGTCGTCGAAGCTCACGGCGCCGGCGCGAGCCGTATCGATCTCGTCGAAATGCCGGGCGACGAAGCCCAGGCCGGCCGCACGGGCCTCGTCACGTGTCAGGGTCCCCTTGTGCGCCGTGTCGGCCGCGGCGAACGCCGTCGCGAGCCGCTCCTCGGCTTGCGCGCGCAACTGCACACCTGTCGTGGGTGCGGCGGGTGTCGCCGGCACGGCCGAGGGCGGAACCCAGGGGTCGCGATGCGGCGTCTCGATCGCCGCTGGCGCCGGGTCGGCGCCCCGCGCCCCACCCGCCACGCCCAGTGCAGCGAGCGCGACTGCGAGCACGCAGGCGCAAAAGCGCGGCGTGTACCGGGGGGGTGCCGCGGGGCATCGGGACGGGCGCTTGGGCATCGATGCGCCGTTCATTGGGCGGCCGCGGCGGCTGCGACCGCCGCGGCGTAGAACGCCTTGAGGTCGGCCTTTTCCTCGGCCTGCGAAGTGACGTCGAGGTACGTCATGTGGCCGCCGAAGTAGAACTTCGTTGCGATATGGTCGTTGGCGCCGAGGCGCGCGAGGTCGAGCGCCGTCTGGAAGAACGGGGTAACGATGTCGTGGTACCCGTTGAGCGAAAGCACCCGCAAGTCGGGGTTCTGCAGCATCGCCGCCGCGATGTCGGGCACGACGTCGGGCAGCGCCAGGCCGCCATGGCGGTAGGTCCAGAAGTTGATGGCATTACTGAGCAGTACGTAGGTCGACGGCGTCGTATAGCCGAGCGTCGCGAGGTAGGTCGGGATGGCACTGGCGAAGCCCCCGTTGTAGAACGTGCTCGACGGGTCTCCGCCCGCGGCGAGCGGGCTGCCCGCCGGCGCGGACACGCGGGTGTCGTAGAAACCGAGCACCGTTCCCGGAATGAGGAGCACGTTGAAGGGACTCGCGTGCATGTTGAGCTGCGTCTGCCAGATCGACCGCGCAAGGCCCGTGTCGGCGACCAGCGTGTCGAGGACGTCGGCGGGTGCCGGGACGCCGCTGGAAAGGTTTGCGGCCACCGCGGGCGAATAGCGCGTGTGCGCGAACGTGCGAACCCCCGCCAGGAACGCGGGGACGTCGGCCGGCGCCGGGTTCGGATTGTCGAGTCCGTACCACGCGCCGGTCGCCGCGTAGGAGGGCACGTAGCCTTCGCAATTGAACGCCGTCACCACGCTGCAGTTGGTGTTGTAGTTGAGGATCGACGACTGCAGCACGACGCCGGCGAGGTCGACGCCCGCCATCTCGAGGGCATTCGCCAGCACCGCGCTGCGCGTCGTGCCATAGGACTCGCCGAACAGGAACTTCGGCGACGCGTCGCGGTGGTTGGCGGCGACGTAGCGCATGACGAAATCGCGGAACACCGCGGCATCGGCATCGACACCCCAGAAGGTGTTGTTGATATTGGGTGCGATCGCCTCCGAGAATCCGGTGCCGATGGCGTCCACGAACACCAAGTCCGACGTGTCGAGCAGGCTTTGCGCGTTGTCGACCAGCGGGAACGGCGCCGGATTCGCGGTGGAAGGGCTGCCCGTGACCAGGCGTTTAGGCCCGAACGAGCCGAGGTGCAGCCACGCGGTGGCCGAGCCCGGGCCGCCGTTGTAGAAGAACGTCACCGGCCGCGTGCCGGGGGGTGCGCCGTCGAGCGTGTAGGCGACGTAGAAGAACGACGCCTCGGCGGCGCCCGTCGCAGGATTGCCGGCGGTGAGGTGACCTGCGGTTGCCGTGTACGCGTACGTGGTGCCGTCGATCGCCAGCGTGTGCTTGCTCGTCGCGCCGAGTTCGCTGGCGCTCGCAAGCGAACTGGTCGGACCGCTCGAATAGGTGACGGGGT
>DATBOK010000070.1:0-6961 GCA_036553845.1 Casimicrobiaceae bacterium | reverse complement strand
AATCCAAAGCGGTTAGTGGCGATAGTGGTCACTAACCGCTTCGTTTTAGGATTACGTTACGCTGGGGTTACGCTCCTGGCGCGTGCTCCCGGCAGCAGATCGATCGGAACGACCGGAGTACGCCGTGCCGCAGCGCTCGATAGCTTCGCCATTGAATGTAGTGGACCGCGACCGCCGCATCGTGCTTGCCGCGCTGGTCGGGATCGTCGCGCTCGCCTGGGGTTACCTCGCTTACATCGTCCTTCGCCAGCCGGAGATGGCAATGGACGCGCACGCGATGACGACGATGCCCGCACGACCCTGGGACGCCGGCTACTACCTTGCGACGCTGGCGATGTGGATGGTGATGATGGTCGGCATGATGGTGCCCAGCGCCGCACCGACCATCCTGCTGTTCGATGCGCTGCAGCGCCAAATCGAAGCCGGTCATCGCATCAACCATCGCCCAACGATGCTTTTCGCCGCCGGTTATGGCATTGCGTGGAGCGCATTCAGCATCGCCGCGACGACGGCGCAGTGGGGCTTGAGCACCGCCATGCTGCTGTCGCCGATGATGGCCATCACCAGTTCGGTTTTCGCGGGACTGTTGCTCGTGGCGGCCGGCGCCTATCAGTTCACGCCCTGGAAGAGCGCGTGCCTGCAGCACTGCCGCAGCCCGGCTGAATTCCTGGTCAAGCATCGACGGACCGGAAGGCTCGGACCGCTGATGATGGGCCTGCGGCACGGCGTCTACTGCATCGGCTGCTGCTGGGCGCTGATGGCGCTGCTGTTCATGTTCGGCGTCATGAACCTGCTCTGGGCGGCCGTGCTGGCGATTTTCGTCCTGGTCGAAAAGCTCGCGCCGGCGGGCGTCCTGCTCGGGCGCATCGGTGCCGCCCTGATGGTCTGCGCCGGCGTGGCGCTGATCGCGTTCGGCTGATCGATCCGAGTGAAAGAAACCTGCTGCTCCAACCGCGAAGGACGAATCGATATGGCGATGATCGAATGGTTTGTGAAGGGCAAGGAGTTCGGAAACTGCAATTGCTCGTACGGGTGTCCATGTCAGTTCAACGGCCTGCCGACCCACGGCAACTGCATGGCGGCGGCCGGCTACCAGATCGACGAAGGGCGCTTTGGCGATGTCAAGCTCGACGGGCTGCGCGCCGCGGGCACGTGGAAGTGGCCCGGCGCGGTGCACCAGGGCAACGGCACGATGCAGCTCTTCATCGACGAGCGCGCCGACGAGAGACAGCGCGATGCGCTGGTGAAGATCATGAGCGGCCAGGAGACGAAGGACATGGCGACGATGTGGTGGGTCTACGCCGCGATGTCCCCGACCAAGCTCGAGCCGCTGTTCAGGCCAATTGAATTCAGCGTCGACGTCGACGGCCGGCGCGCACGGCTCAAGGTGCCCGGCGTTCTCGACACCGTCGGCGAGCCGATCCGCAACCCGGTCACCGGCGCCGAGCATCGCGCCCGCATCGACCTGCCGAATGGCTTCGAGTACCGGCTCGGCGAAATCGGCAGCGGCACAACCAAGGCCACCGGCAGCATCAAGCTGGACCTGGCGGGCACCTGGGGCGTTTTCGCGAACATCCACCTCAGTCACGCGGGCGTCGTCGGCTGACGCCGGTCCGCCGGCGCTGCGGCGAGCACGTCGAGCTGACACGCAACGCGCGCATCGCGCCGCCGACATCTACGTCGGCGAATGACAGCCGCGGCTGGCGCGCCGGGCGCCTGGCTTGCCGACATGGTCAGCGTCGGTTGATTGGTGAACCGACGCCGCGCTAAGCGAACGTTGCCGGCGCGAGCACCGTGTAGCCGTAGGGCATGGCGGCCGAGCACAGCGTCTGCCAGACGTCTTGCGCGAAGCTCCGCGCGACCAGGACCGTGCATCCCGGCGCTTCGGCCGTGCGGTAGAACAGGGCCGGGACGCGGCCGAACAGGCTTTGCCGGCAGTCACCTGCGGGGAACGCGCGCGGATGGAAGTCGAGGGGACAGCCGCTAGCCAGCACGTCGTTGGCGCGGCTTCCGGCGACGACATAGGCGACGCGGGCCGCCGACACGTCGAACAGCGCGCCACCGGCGGCGTTCAAGGCGTCGCGCGCGCGCACGAAATCGGAGAGCGGAGGCGGAGCGCCGGCGACCAGCAGCCAGGACGCCGGTCCGAGCCAGAGCGCGGCCACGCCTTCGCCCCTGGCCGCCGTATTGGGCGTGACCGGCAACGCGATGCCTGCGAGCCGTTGCGCCGCTTCTGCAAACGACGGCGATGCGGCGCCGCCCTGCACGTTCCAGGCGGTCGCGATCATGGCTTCGCCGAGAGTCACGCCCGAACCCGCGGCGCCGTAGTGCCCCGGTGTCGTCGAACCGATCCGCGCGTTCACCGCATCAGACACGCAAGCGCTCGCCTTCCGGATCGATGAAGCACGGCGGGCCAACCCGCACCTCGACTCGCGCCTCTGCGAGCGGCGAGACCGCCCACAGTTTTTCGCCATGGCGCGCGCGGCCGCTCGCCACGAGCGCGAGCGCGATCGACGCGCCCAGATTGGGGCTCCAGCACCAGGAGCTCACGTGGCCCAGCATCGGCGTCGGCGCGGCATGATCCGGATCGGCGACGAGCTTGGCGCCTCGAGGAATCGTTCCATCCAGCGCGGTGAGCCCGACGAGCTGCCAGCGATCCGGCGCCGTCAGCGCGGGCCGCGCCAGCAGGGGCTTGCCGATGCACCATTTCGCCGCATTGACCAGCTTGCCCATGCCGAGATCGTCGGCGGTGGTGCGGCCGTCGGCCTCGGGGCCGATGACGACATGGCCTTTTTCAATCCGCAGTGTGCTCATCGCCTCGGTGCCGTAGGGCATGATGCCGAATTCCTCGCCTGCCGCCAGCACCGCCTCCCACATCGCGCGGCCCTGCGTGACGGGCACGTGGATTTCGTAGGCCAGCTCGCCCGAGTAACTCATGCGGAACAGTCGCGCCGGGACACGTTGATCGCCGGCCGTGAATTCGCAGTCGCCGACCGCAAGGAATGGAAACGACGTGTTGCCGACGTCGATCGAAACCAGCTTGGCCATCACATTGCGTGCGTCCGGCCCCGACAGCGCGGCGGCGGCCCACTGCTCGGTGACCGACGTCGCAAATACGTCCAGCTCGGGCCATTCGACCTGCAGCAGGTACTCGAGATGCTGCATGACGTTGACCGCGTTCAACGTCGTGGTCGTCATCAGGTAATGCTTGTCCGCCAGCCGCGAGGTGGTGCCGTCGTCGAACACCATGCCGTCGTCGCGCAGCATCAAGCCGTAGCGGCAGCGGCCGACCGCCAGCGTGTCCCAGCGGTTGATGTAGACGCGATTCAGTAGCTCCGCGACGTCGCGTCCCTGCAACTCGATCTTGCCCAGGGTCGAGACGTCGACCAGGCCCACGTGCGTGCGCACGTTTTTCGCTTCGCGGTTCGCGGCATCGTCTTCCGATTCGCCAGCGCGCGGATACGAATGCGGCCGCTTCCACAGGCCGGCGTTCAACATGCGCGCACCGTGCTCGACGTGCCAGTCGTGCATCGCCGAGTAGCGCGTCGGCTCGACGTTCGCGCCGGCTTCGTGGCCGGCGAGTGCGCCCAGGGTCACGGGGGTGTACGGCGGGCGGAACGTCGTCGTGCCGACCTGCGGGATCGCGACGCCGAGCTCTCCGGCGAGCAGCGCGAGGCCCATGATGTTGCTGGTCTTGCCCTGGTCAGTGCCCATGCCGAGTGTGGTGTAGCGCTTCAGATGCTCGACCGAGCGGTAGCCCTCGCGCGCGGCGAGCGCGATGTCGGCGACGGTCACGTCGTTCTGCCAGTCGACGAAGCATTTGGCGCCGCGACTGCGCGGCGGCACCGACCACAGTTCCTGCAGCGGCCCTGATACGAGCGGATCCGCCGCCGGCACGGACGGCATCGCAGCGGCGCGAAGGGCTGCGCGGGCCGCCGCGGCAAGCCCCGCTGCATGTCCGTCGGCGAGCGCGCCCCCGAGATCGAGCGCTCCGTTGGCCGCGCCCGCCGCAACGATCGCCTGCGGCGAAGTCTCGGGCACGAACGTCGAGAGCGCCTCGTCGTAGCGCAGCTTGCCGCGCGATTGCGAGAACAGGTGCACCGCCGGATTCCACCCGCCCGACATGCAAACGAGGTCGCAATCGATGCGCTTGATCGCACCGTCCGCCGGCGACGAGACGTCGACCCCGGCGACCCGCAGCCTGCCGTGCGCTCGGACGATCGCGCTGCCCGGCAGCATCGGCAGGCCCGCGGCGCGTGCGCGTCGCGGCCAGTCGCCGACGAGCGCGGCCTGTGGTCGCGCATCGGCGATCGCGACGACGGCCACACCGGCATGATGCAAGGTCAGCGCCGCCTCGTAAGCGCTGTCGTTGTTGGTGAAAAGCACCGCACGCGTTCCCGGCTTGACACCGTAACGGGTGACATACGCCTGCGCCGCGCCGGCGAGCATCGTGCCGGGCAGATCGTTGTCGGCGTAGGCGATGCCGCGCTCCAGCGCGCCGGCGGCGAGGATGACGGCTCGTGCGCGCACGTGCCACAGCCGCTGCCGCGGGGTAAACGGGGGCGGCTCTCGCAGGTGATCGGCGACGCGTTCGATCAGTCCGACCAGATTCTGGTCGTAGTAGCCGAACGCCGTCGTCCGCGGCAGCAGCGTCACGTCGGCGTTCGCCGCCAGCTCGTCCAGGCGCGCGGCGACCCATGTCGCGCCCGGGACGCCGGCTATCGTCGTCGCGGCGCCGCGCAGGCTGCCGCCGAACGCCGCATTCTCGTCGCACAGCATCACGCGCGCGCCGCAATGCATTGCGACGTGTGCCGCGGCGAGCCCCGCCGGGCCGCCGCCGATCACCAGAACATCGCAATGCGCGTAGCGATGCTCGTAGCGGTCGGGATCGGGCTCGCGCGCCGCGCGGCCCAGGCCGGCGGCGTGGCGGATCGCGTGCTCGTACCTGAGCCACCAGCGCGGCCCGGGCGGCCACATGAACGTCTTGTAGTAGAAGCCCGCGGGAAACAGAAAGGAGAATGCGTCGTTGAGCGCGCCGAGGTCGAAGCGCAGCGACGGCCAGCGGTTCTGGCTGGCGGCGGTGAGGCCGTCGTAGAGCTCCTGCTGTGTCGCGCGGGTGTTGGGTTCGGTGCGCGCGCCGCGCGCGAGCTGCACCAGCGCGTTCGGTTCGTCGGCGCCTGCCGTTACCATGCCGCGGGGCCGGTGATACTTGAAGCTGCGGCCGACCAGATGCACACCGTTCGCCAGCAAGGCGGACGCGACCGTGTCACCGTGGTGACCTTCGAGCGGCGCACCGTCGAAGGAAAATGAGACCGTACGTGACCGATCGACGATGCCGCCCTCTGCGAGACGATACGGCTGCGTCACGGCGCATCCCCGGGCAGCGGTTGGTTGGGCATGGCGCTCGCGAGAATGTCGTGCGTGCGCGTGTCGCGGCGGACCTTGAACCAGCGCCGGCAGCCGGCGCTGTGCAGCCACAGCTCGTCATGCGGACCGCAGGGGTTATCGCGCAGGTAAACAAATTCGAACCAGCCCTTTGTGGGCGCATCGTCCGGCGGACGCCTGAGCGTCGCGTCGCCGCCGTAGGTGAACTCGACCTGGTTGCGCGGGCCGCACCAGGGGCAGGGTATCAGCAGCATGCAATGTCATCCCGGCGGAGGCCGGGATCCAAGTTGCCTTGCTTGCGCGTCGGGCATCGCTGCTTGGGCCACGGCCTGCGCCGGGGCGACGCCTGCGCCGCGGCGACGCCTGCGCCCGGGCGACCGAGCATATTCAATGCGCCCATGGCCGCGGCCCCGCACCGTTTTCGTCGATCATCCGTCCTTGCGCGAAGCGCTCCAGCGTGAACGCCGCGTTCAGTGGATGCGGCTCGCCGCGCGCCATCGTGTACGCATGCAGCCAGCCCGACGCCGGGGTCGCCTTGAAGCCGCCGTAGCACCAGCCGCCGGTCATCGTCAGCCCTTTAAGCGGCAGCGTGGCGATGATCGGGCTGCCGTCCATCGTCATGTCCATGATACCGCCCCAGGTGCGCAGTTGCCGCAAGCGGCCGAAGCTGGGAAAAAGCGCCAGGCACGCGGTGACGACGTGTTCCAGCGCCGGCAGGTTGCCGCGCTGCGCGTAGGAATTGTAGAAATCGAGGTCGCCGCCCATCACCAGCTCGCCCTTGTCCGACTGGCTGATGTAGAAATGCACGGCGCCCGAGGTCACGACGGTGTCCAGCACCGGCTTGATCGGCTCGGACACCATCGCCTGCAGCACGTGCGACTCGATCGGCAAGCGGATGCCTGCCATCGCCGCGAGACGCCCCGAGTTTCCGGCGACCGCGATGCCGAGCTTGCGGGTCGCGATCGGCCCTCGCGTCGTATCGACGCCGCCGACGGCGCCGCCCTCGATGCGTATGCCGATGACCTCGCAGTTCTGGATGATGTCGACGCCGAGCGCGTCGGCGGCGCGGGCGTAGCCCCACGCCACCGCGTCGTGACGCACGGTGCCGCCGCGCGGCTGCAGCAGCCCGCCGGCGATCGGGAAGCGCGCACCGGGCGAGGTATCGAGCTCCGGTATCCACGCGGCGATCTCGTCGCGGCTCAGGAACTTGGCGTCGATGCCGTTCAGGCGCATCGCATTGCCGCGCCGGATCGCGGCGTCCATGTCGGCGGGCGAATGCACCAAGTTCAGAACGCCGCGCGCGCTGTACATCACGTTGAAATTGAGCTCCTGCGACAGGGCCTCCCACAGCTTCAGCGAGAATTCGTAGAAATGCGCGTTCGGATCGAGGTGGTAGTTCGAGCGCACGATGGTCGTGTTGCGCCCGGTATTGCCGCCGCCGAGCCAGCCTTTCTCCAGCACCGCAACATTGCCGACGCCGTGCTCTTTGGCGAGATAGTAGGCGGTGGCCAGGCCGTGGCCGCCGCCGCCGACGACGATCGCGTCATAGGCGCGCTTCGGCTCGGGGCTGCGCCAG
>DATBOK010000241.1:0-38172 GCA_036553845.1 Casimicrobiaceae bacterium | reverse complement strand
GGAAACCGGTCCCTCGCGGGGCAGCGCGAGCGTGGACATGGGCGGGTCGCCTGTGATCGACGCCGGTCGCCGCGGCGCACGCGCGCAGCGGCAACCGGCCGGGCACCGCTACTTGGTGACTTCCTTGATGCGCGCGATCATCTCGTCGACGGCTTTGTCGACCGGCCACTTCTCACTGGCGACGCGATTCATCGCCTTGGCCCACACATTCTCGTTGTTGAGGATCGTGAACTTGTAGTTCTTGGTGAACTCGAACGTGTTGGTGCCCGCCGAGAATTGCCGCTGCACCGACGTGCGATGGGGGTCGGCCAGCCAGAACGACAGGCGCGCCGCGCCCGATTTGGTCACCGGATACCAGCGTCCGAGCGATCCCTCGACGTACGGGATCAGGTTTTCGTCCTGAAGCAGGAACGCGATGAATTCCTTGGCGCGCTTCTTGTTTTTGGAGTCGGTGAACACGACGCCGGTCTTGACCGCCGCCCGGTACTTGAACACCGTGCCGTCGGGTTTCAGCGGAAATCCCGAAGTGACGATGTTTTCGTAGTAGTTCTTCTTGGCCTGGTCGCGCTCGGCCTGCGACAACGTCGCGTTGTTCATGTCGTCGAACCACTTGCCGGCGATCGAGATGGTGGCGTTATGCGTCATCACGATGGTCTTGTTGTGGAACGCGACGTTGTTGTCGGGGTCCTTCCAGGACGTGGACGAAGGCGGCGTGCATCCGGTTGTGTACGGCTGCGTGTAGTCACGCAGCGCACTGATGAGGCCGGCGCGCACCTTGGGATCGCCGACCAGGACCTTGCCATTGTCGTCGACCAGCTTGACGTTGTAGCCGTCCATGAACGTCAGGAACGAATAGAACGAGTCGCTGGAGTCGACGCCCATCGGGAAGCCGGTGCCGTAGATGCGCTTGCCGGTCTTCTTGCGATACGCGGGCTGGACCTTGTCGCACCAGAACGTCCAGTACTCCTTCCACGTGGTCGGGATGTCCGACTGCTTGAATCCCGCCTCTTCGAGCATGTCCTTCCAGTACTCGATGTGCATCGTCTGCTGCTTGATCGGGAACGCGTAGTAGGCGCGCTTGCCGGTCTTGGCGTTGAGCAGATACGTGGTTTCCAGCGTGTTCGGCAGGAACTTGTCCTTGATCGGCGTCAGCACGTCGGAGAGATCCTCGAGCTTGCCGTCGTACGCCCACTTGCCGGTGACCTGGAAGTCGTAGACGTCGATGTAGGCGACGTCGGGCGGCGTGCCGGCGTCGAGCGCGGCGACCGTCTTCGGAATGCCGTCCTGCACCGCGTACTGCGACAGCGCGACCTTGACGCCGGTCTTGTCCTCGTACTTCTTGATCGCGGCGTAGAGCGCGTCGTCTTCCGACTTGTAGAACCCCTTCACCCACCACACGGTGAGCGTTTCCTGCGCGAGCGCCGTGCCCGACGCGACGAGCGCGATCGATGCCAGCGCCGCGAAGCCAAGCCTGTGCCAGACCTTCATGCTTTTCTCCTCCTGATTTGCTTCGTCGAATGCCGCTTGCTGTTTTTGGATCGGCGGTTGAGTGCAGCGTACGGGCGGCCCTGCGCGAAGTCAATCGACTGCGCGCATCACATCACCGCCCCGAGATACCACGGTACGAATTCGTTCTGGCCGTAGCCATGACGCTCGCTCTTGGTGCGCGTTCCCGAGCACGTGGCGAGGATCAGCGCGAACAGGCGCTGCGCGACCTCGTCGACGCTCGCGGTGCCGTCGGCGATCTCGCCGCAGTTGAGGTCGATGTCCTCTTCCTGGCGCGTCCACAGCGCGGTGTTGGTGGCGAGCTTGAGCGACGGTGCCGGCGCGCAGCCGTAGGCCGAGCCGCGGCCGGTGGTGAAGCAGATCAGGTTCGCGCCGCCGGCGACCTGGCCGGTGGCCGATACCGGGTCGTACCCCGGCGTATCCATGTAGACGAAGCCCTTCGCCGTCACCGGCTCGGCGTATTCGTAGACGGCGTTGAGGTTGGTGGTGCCGCCCTTGGCGACGGCGCCCAGCGATTTCTCGAGGATCGTGGTCAGGCCGCCCGCCTTGTTGCCGGGCGACGGGTTGTTGTTCATCTCGTTGCCGTTGCGCGCGGTGTAGTCCTCCCACCACTTGATCCGCGACACCAGCTTCTCGCCGACCTCGCGCGACGCCGCGCGTCGCGTCAGCAGGTGCTCGGCGCCGTAGATCTCGGGCGTCTCCGACAGGATCGCCGTGCCGCCGTGGCGCACCAGCAGGTCGACCGCCGCGCCCAGCGCGGGATTGGCGGTGATCCCCGAGTAGCCGTCGGAGCCGCCGCACTGCAAGCCGATGGTGATGTGCGAGGCCGGCACCACCGCGCGCGTCACGCGATTGGCATGCGGCAGCATCTCCTCGATCATGCCGATGCCGCGCGCGATCGTCTTCGACGTGCCACCGGTGTCCTGGATGCTGAACGTGCGCAAGAGCGGCCCTTCGCTGAGCGCCTGCGCGCCCATCAGCGCCGAAATCTGGTTGGCCTCGCATCCGAGCCCGACGATCAGCACGCCCGCGAAATTGGCGTGCTTCGCATAGCCGCCAAGCGTGCGCCGCAGGATCTGCATGCCTTCGCCCTGCGTGTCCATGCCGCAGCCCGAGCCATGCGTCAGCGCGACCACGCCGTCGACGTTGCCGAACGCGGCGAGACGCTCGCGCGTGAAGTGGCCGGCAATGCCGCGCGCCACCGTCGCCGAGCAGTTGACCGTCGACAGGATGCCGATGTAGTTGCGGGTGGCGACGCGCCCGTCGTCGCGCACGATGCCCTCGAACGTCGCCGGGGGCGACATGTACTCGACCGGCCGCACGTCGGCGCCGAACGCGTAGTCGCGGTCGAACGTGCCCATCGCCAGGTTGTTGAGGTGCACATGCTCGCCCGGCGCGATGTCGCGGCTGGCGAAGCCGATCACCTGGTTGTACCGCTTGACGGGACTGCCCTTCGCGATGGCGCGCGTCGCCACCTTGTGCGCCGGCGGCACGAGGCCGATCACGGTGACGTCCTCGTCGAGGAGACGCGTGCCGCCGACGAGCTGAGCGCGGGCGATGACGACGTCGTCGTCGGGATGCAGCCGGATGGTCAGCGCCGCCTTGGTCAGCATGCGATCGCTCCTTCTTGCGCCGGCGCGTCGATGACCACCTGGACCTTGGTGCTCTTCGTCTTGTCGGCGGCGGCGTGGAACGCGGCGACGGCGTCGGACAGCGCGTATTGCCCCGACAGCAGCGGCCGCACGTCGACGCGCCGCGTGGCGATGTAGTCGACCGCCCAGTCGAACTCGATGCCCCAGCGGAACGCGCCGCACAGGTCCAGCTCCTTCACCATGATGTCGTTGACGACGAGCGGCAGCGCCTCGTGCGGCAGCGTGCCCACCTGCACGATGCGCGCACCCTTGCGCGCCGCGGCGAGGCAGCTCTTCAGCGCGGCGAAGCTCCCGGAGACCTCGAACGCGCAGTCGAATTGCGGGCGCGCGAGCTCCTCCGCGTCGCGATCGGCGCGCAGCGTGCGGTCGGCGCCGACTTCGCGCGCCTTGGCGAGCGGGCGATCGAGGATGTCGCTGACGGTGATGTGCGCGGCGCCGCACAGCCGCGCGGCGATCACCGTCAGGCAGCCGATCGTGCCCGCGCCGGTGACGAGCACCGACTTGCCCTTGAGGTCGCCGGCGCGATTGACGGCGTGCAGCGCGACGGCGAGCGGCTCGGCGAACGCGAGCTCGCCGAGCGAGACGCCGGTGGTCACCGGATAGCACTGGCGCTCGCCGATGACGAACGATTCCTGGAACATGCCCTGCACGTGCGGATAGAGGCTCGCGCTGCCGAGGAAGCGCATGTTGGCGCAGAGCTGCTCGCGCCCTTCGCGGCACGCGCGGCACTGGCCGCAGGCATGCGACGGCGACACCGCGATGCGGTCGCCCGGCCTGACGCGCGTCACGCCCTCACCGACCGCGGCGACCACGCCGGACGCCTCGTGCCCCGGGATCAGCGGCTCGCGGATGACGAAATTGCCGTTGCGGCCCTCGAAGTAGTAGTGCAGGTCGGAGCCGCAGATGCCGCCGGCGCCGAGGCGCACGCGCACGTCGCCCGGCGCGAGATCGGCGCTGGCGACCGATTCGAGCCGCAGGTCTTGCTTGGCATGGATGCGGCAGGCAAGCATGGTCAGTCCTTTCGACGTCGGCGCCGCGCGGGCGCCTTCGCGTTGCGTTCAGTTGCGCGCGTCCCAGCCCTTGCTGAATCGCTTGTACGCCTGGTCCAGGTGGCGCCCCATCGCCGCCCGCGCGCGCAGCGCGTCGTGGTCGGCGATCGCCTTCGCCACGGCACGATGCTCGGCGATCGCCGCGTGCCACAGCTTCGGCGAGTCGTAATGATGCTCGAGCTGCTTGTAGAGCGGCCCGGTGCGCTCTTCCCACAGCATCTTCACCACGTGCACCAGCGCGCCATTGCCGGTGGCCTCGGCGATGCGCAAGTGGAACAGCCGGTCGCCGAGCAGCGGCATGTCACCGCCGGCGAGCTCGCGCTCCATGTCGTCGAGCGCGGCGTCGATGGCCGCCACCTGATCCTTCTTCGCCGTCTTCGCCGCCAGCGCCGCGCATTCGCTCTCGATCAGGTGGCGCGCGCGCAACAGCTCGAACGGCCCCGCGGCCGCGTCCGGCCCCGGCGCCGCCGCGGCATGCGCGGCGGCGTGGCCATTGCCGGCCGCGCGCACGTAGATGCCGGAGCCGATGCGCACGTCGACGAGGCCCTCGACTTCCAGCGCGATCAGCGCTTCGCGCACCGACGGCCGCGACACGCCGAGCTGCTTCGCCAGATCGCGCTCCGGCGGCAGGCGCGCGCCCGGCGCGAACTCGCCGCGGCTGATCAGCGCGCGGATCTGGTCCGCGATCTGCCGATAGAGCCGGCGGGGCTCGATGCTCGACAACGGCATGGACGTCGCGCTCCGGCGCCTTACCGGGCGGGAATGGCCTCGTGGTGCATCCGACAGGCTAATCGCCCGTGACAAACTGGTCAAGTGGTAATACCAATGGCGGCGGCGGCCGCGTAGACTGTCGGCCACGACGATCGGCACGGCGAAGGGTGCGCGCAATGGCGGGACGACTGGACGGCAAGACGGTGCTCGTCACCGCCGCGGGACAGGGCATCGGCCACGCCGCCGCGCAGGCGATGGCGCGCGAGGGCGCGGCCGTGCACGCGACCGACGTCGACGAGCGATTGCTGGCCGCGTACGACGGCGTCGGCAACGTCACCACGCATCGCCTCGACGTGCTCGACGACGCCGCGGTGGCGAAGCTGGTCGGCGACCTGCCGGCGCTCGACGCGATGTTCAACTGCGCGGGCTTCGTCCACCACGGCACCATTCTCGAATGCTCGCCGGCCGACTGGGACTTCAGCTTCAATCTCAACGTGCGCGCGATGTACGTCGCCATCCGCGCCGCGCTGCCGAAGATGCTGGACAAGTTCGACAAGCGCCGCGTCGCGTCCAGCATCATCAACATGGCGTCCGTCGCCGGATCGATCAAGGGCCTGCCGAACCGATTCGTCTACGGCGCCAGCAAGGCGGCGGTGGTCGGCCTCACCAAGGCGGTGGCCGCCGATTACGTGCAGAAGGGCGTGCGCTGCAACGCGATCGCGCCGGGGACCGTCGACACGCCGTCGCTCGCCGAGCGCATCAACGCTTTCGAGGACCCTGTGGCCGCGCGCAAGATGTTCATCGCCCGCCAGCCGATGGGACGCCTCGCCAAGGCCGAGGAGATCGCGCCGATCGTGGTGTACCTCGCCTCCGACGAATCGCTGTTCGCCACCGGGCAGGTATTCTCCGTCGACGGCGGCATGACGATCTGATGGGGGCGCGTGCCGGCTGCCGGCGCCGCCCGGCCCGCGCGCCGGCGGGACGCGATTTCCGGTTCAGGTGCGCATGGATTCCCGCACGCGCGGGAACGACTTGCGCGAATTTCGCACGCATCCGAGGAGGTTTGCCATGAAGCTCGTACGCTACGGACCCGCAGGCCGCGAAAAGCCGGGGATGATCGACGCCGAGGGTCGGCTGCGCGACCTGTCGCGCAAGGTCAAGGACATCGACGGCGCCGCGCTCGCGCCGGCATCGCTCGCCGCCCTCGCCAAGCTCGACCCTGCCAGGCTGCCGCTGGTGAAGGGACGGCCGCGCCTCGGGCCGTGCGTGGCGACGCCGCCCAAGTTCGTGGCGATCGGCCTCAACTTCATCGATCACGCGAAGGAAACCAATTCGCCGATCCCCGAGCACCCGATCGTGTTCTTCAAGGCCGAGACGTCGATCGTCGGCCCCAACGACAACATCGTGCTGCCGCAAGGCTCGACGCAGACGGACTGGGAAGTCGAGCTCGCCATCGTCATCGGCCGCACCGCGCGATCGGTGCCGCTGAAGGACGCGATGCGCTACGTCGCTGGCTACTGCGTCGTCAACGACGTCTCCGAGCGCGAGTTCCAGCTGAAGCACGGTGCCTCGCAGTGGGGCAAGGGCAAGGGCTGCGACACGTTCGGCCCGGTCGGGCCGTGGATGGTGACGAAGGACGAGATCAGGGATCCGCAGAACCTCGACATGTGGCTCGACGTCAACGGCGAGCGCCGCCAGCGCGGCAACACGCGGACGATGATCTTCGGCGTCGCGGCGCTGGTGGCCGACGTGTCGCGCTACATGACGCTGTTGCCTGGCGACATCATCACCACCGGCACGCCGCCCGGCGTCGGACTCGGCATGAAGCCGCCGCAGTACCTGAAGGCCGGCGACGTGGTCACGCTCGGCATCGAAGGGCTCGGCGCGCAGCGGCAAAAGGTGGTTGCGCCGCGCGCGCGGCGCGCGTAGGACGTTCGCCGGCCGCCCGGCGCCCGGGCGGAAGGACCGTGTGGCGCGCGCACCGGCCGCGCGCCGGCTCGGCGCACGGCCGCGCGCCGCGTGCGCGAATTGTTTATGCTTGCGCTACCGGAGTCCCCCGGACGCAACGATGAACGACGCGACGCGCCACCTCTCACGTGACGATTTCCTGTGGCCGATGCCCGAGCCGCATGCGTCCGGTCGCCTGCCGGTCGACTCGCGCCACGCGCTCTTCTGGGAGGAATGCGGCAACCCCTCGGGCGTGCCTATCGTGTTCGTGCATGGCGGCCCGGGCGGCGGCTTCCTGCCCCATCACCGGCGCTTCTTCGATCCCGCGTTCTGGCGCATCGTGCTCTTCGACCAGCGCGGCGCGGGGCGCTCGACGCCCTATGCCGACCTCGTCGACAACACGACCTGGCACCTCGTGTCCGACATGGAGCGGCTGCGTGCGCATCTCGGCATCGACCGCTGGGTGCTGTTCGGCGGCTCATGGGGCTCGACGCTGTCGCTCGCCTATGCCGAGGCCCATCCCGCGCGCTGCCGCGGACTCGTGCTGCGCGGCATCTTCCTCGCGAGCGACGCCGAGATCGACTGGTTCATGCACGGCGCGCGTCATTTCTTCCCGGAGGCGTGGCGCGCGTTCGTCGAATTCCTGCCGGAGGGCGAGCGCGACGACCTGCTCGCGTCCTATCACCTGCGCCTCACGTCGCCCGATCCCGCGATCCATCTGCCGGCCGCCGGCGCATGGGACCGCTACGAGATCGCGTGCTCGTCGCTGCTACCGCCGGCCGACGCCCCACTGCCGCCTGCCGAGAGCGCCTCGCTGGCGATCGCGCGCATCGAGGCGCACTACTTCGTGCATCGCGCGTTCCTGGTCGAGGACGAGTTGACCGGCAACCTGCACCGCATCCGCCACCTGCCGGCGACGATCGTGCAGGGCCGCTACGACGTCGTGTGCCCGCCGGTATCGGCGGACGCGCTCGCGCGGGCGTGGCCCGAAGCGGAGTACGTGATCGTCGCCGACGCCGGCCATTCGGTGCGCGAACCCGGCATCGCCCGCGAACTCGTCGCCGCGGTCGAGCGGCTGCGCACGCGGCTGTCGTGATCGCGCTCGTCACGCCGCGCGCGCGAACGGCGATGTGCGTCGTCGCGCTCGTCGTTGCCATGCTCGCTTGCGCGGGTGCCGCCGCGCAGTCCGAGCCGACGGCACGCCCGGCGACGATCGGCCGGCCGCGGATCGGCGTCGTGCTCTCCGGCGGCGGCGCGCGCGGCCTCACGCACATTGGCGTGCTCAAGGTGCTCGAGGAGATGCGCATTCCGGTCGATTACATCACCGCGACCAGCATGGGCTCGATCGTCGGCGGCCTCTATGCGTCCGGCTACGGCGCGAGCGCGCTCGAGGCCGAGGTGCAGAAGCTCGACTGGAAGTCGATGTTCTCCGACAGTCCGCCGCGCCAGGACCTGTCGCTGCGGCGCAAGGAATACGACGCCCGCTACTCGGTGCCGTTCCAGCTCGGGTATCGCGAAGGCGAGGTGCAGGTGTTCAAGGGCGCGATCGCCGGCGCGAATCTCGAGCTGTGGCTGCACCGGATGACGCAGCGCGACGACGGCCTCGGCTCGTTCGACGAGCTGCCGATACCGTTCCGCGCGGTGGCCACCGACATGGTCTCCGGCCGCCAGGTGGTGTTCCGCTCCGGACCGCTGTACCAGGCGATGCGCGCCAGCATGTCGGTGCCCGGCGTGTTCGCGCCCGTCGAGGTCAACGACCACATCTACGGCGATGGCGGCCTCGTCAACAACCTGCCGGTCGACGTGGTGCAGGCGATGGGCGCGGACATCGTCATCGCGGTCAACATCGGCACGCCGCTGATGTCGAAGAAGCAACTGTCGTCGATCGTCGGCTTCGCGTCGCAGTCGCTCAACATCCTCACCGAGCAGAACGTGCGCGAGCAGCTCGCGCGGCTCGGTCCGAACGACGTGCTGATCGAGCCCGATCTCGGCGACATCAACTTCCTCGATTTCGACCAATCCGCGAAGCTGATCGCGCTCGGCGAGGCCGCGGCGCGAGCGGCCGCCGCCAAGTTGCGGCCGCTCGCGCTGTCGCCCGAGCAGTACGCCGCCTACCAGGCGGGCCGCCATCGTCCTGCGGAAACGCCGCCGGGCAACGTCGCCTACGTCAACGTCAACGGCACGTCGACCGTCAATCCGCAGTCCATCAAGGATGCGATGCAGGACCTCGTCGGCAAGCCGTTCGACGATGCGCGCGTGACCAATGACCTCGCGTCGTTGTACGGGACCGGCGACTTCGACCGCATCGGTTACCGGCTCACCGACATCAAGGGGCAGCCCGGCATCGACCTCGACATCAGCGAGAACGCGCTGGGCCCCAACTATCTGCGCCTCGGCACCACGTTTTCCTCGGATCTCCAGGGCGACACCGAGTTCGAGCTGATCGCAGGGCACAGCCGGCGCTGGATCAACGCCTGGGGCGCGGAATGGCGCAACGACATGCAGCTCGGCACCATCCGCAGTTTCGCCACCGAGTTCTACCAGCCGCTCGGCGTCGCGTCGCCGTACTTCGTGTCGGCCTACGGGGCCGTGCGGCGCGCCCCGCTCGACCTGTACGACGGCGACCAGCGCTTCGCCACCTACAGCATCCTCTACGAGCCGGTCGGCGTCGACTTCGGCTACGCGGCCTCGCGCTATGGCGAGGTGCGCCTCGGCTATCGCTACGCGCACTACCGCGCCGACCTCGAGATCGGGCAGCCCAACGAATTGAGCGCACTCAAGGTCGACGAACACGGCATCCAGCTTCTCGCGCGCTACGATCGCCTGGACGACCCGTTCTTCCCGCGCACCGGCTTTCGCGGCACGCTCGAAGCCTTCACCGGCCAGCAATCGCTGCTCGACGACTCGCATAGCGTGACTCGCGCACGCGGCGACTTCCTGCAAGCTTTCCCGGTCAGCGAAAGCGCGCAGCTGCAGATCGCCGGCCGCGCGGCCTGGGTGTCGACGTTCGACATCGCGATCGCCGACGACTACCAGCTCGGCGGATTCCTCAACCTGTCGGGGCTGCGCAACAACCAGCTCGTCGGCGACTACCTGGCGTTCGGTCGCGTGGTCTACACCCAGCGCATCGGGTCGCTGTCGATCCTCGGCCGCGGCGTCTATGTAGGCGGCTCGCTCGAGGCGGGCAACACCTGGCAGAAGCGCAGCGAAGTCAGCTTCGGCAGCCTGCGCAAGGCGGCGTCGCTCTTCCTCGGGCTCGACACCTATCTCGGCCCGTTCTACGTCGCCTACGGCCGCACCACGGGCGGCGACTCGAGCTTCTACGTGTTCCTGGGAAGGCCTTGAGCGCCGCCGGGCAGCCCCAAGGCGCTGCCCCCTTCGGGGGAGGCGAGCAAAGCTCGCTTCGGGGAAGCCACCGGCAGGGCCGCGCGCCATGACGGGCAACGCGCAGTGGCTTGCGCGCAGTCGCGCGGCCGTCTGGCATCCGTGCACGCCATTGCGACCCGACGACGCGCTGCCGCTGGTGCCGATCGCCCATGCCGATGGCGTGTGGCTCACCGACTTCGACGGCCGGCGCCTTCTCGACGCGGTGTCGTCGTGGTGGGTGAACCTCTTCGGGCACGGCAATCCGCGCATCGTCGACGCCGTGGCGGCGCAGATGCGCGCCGTCGACCACGTGATGCTGGCGGGCTTCACGCATGCGCCGGCGGTGGAGCTCGCGGAGCGTCTCGCCGCGCTCGCCCCGCGCGGGCTCGGCCACGCGTTCTACGCGAGCGACGGCGCATCGGCGACCGAGATCGCGATCAAGATGAGCGTGCACAGCTGGCGCAACCGCGGCCTGCCGCAGAAGCGCCGCATCGCCCATCTCGCCGGCAGCTACCACGGCGAGACGCTCGGCGCGCTGGCGGTGACCGACGTCGGCATCTACCGCGACGCCTACGCGCCGCTCATCGTGCCCCAGGCGCGCGTGGAGTCGCCGGTGCCGCGCGACGGCGAGTCGCCCGCCGTCGCGGCACGGCGCGCCGCCGATGCGCTCGCGCGCTACCTCGACGCCGAGCACGCGGCGACCGCCGCCTTGATCGTCGAGCCGCTGGTGCAGGGCGCCGCCGGCATGCGCTTCTACGCGGCGGAGTACCTCGCGAGCGCGCGAGCGCTGTGCTCGGCGCACGACGTGCATCTCATTGCCGACGAGATCATGACCGGATTCGGCCGCACCGGCACGATGTTCGCATGCGAGACGGCGGACGTGGCGCCGGACCTGATGTGCCTGTCAAAAGGCATCACCGGCGGCGTGCTGCCGCTGTCGGCGGTGCTCGCCAGCGACGCCGTCTTCGCGACGTTTCGATCGCAGGAAGCCAGCCACGCGTTCCTGCATTCGCACTCGTACACCGGCAACCCGCTGGCGTGCCGCGCCGCGCTCGCGGTGCTCGATATCTTCGCGGCCGACGACGTGATCGCCGCCAACGGCGAACGCGCGGCGCGGTGGCGCGCGCTCGCCGCGCCGCTCGCCGCGCATCCGCGGGCACGCGCGTTCCGCCAGTGCGGCATGATCTTCGCTTTCGACGTCGATACGCGTCGCGACGGCTTCGCGCCATGGTGTTTCGGCGAAGGCCTCGCGCGCGGCATACTGCTGCGCCCGATCGGCAACACCGTCTATTTCATGCCGCCTTACGTCACGCAGGATGCCGAGTTCGCCATGCTGTGCGAGCGCACGTCCGCCATCCTCGATTCGGCATGAAGCGCGTCGCCGCGCTCGTCGCGCTGCTGGCATCGTTCGCCGCGCACGCGGCGCTGCCGCGCGCGGTGGCGCGCGCGTTCCTGGACACCGGCGTGCCGCTTTCGAGCGTCGCCATCGTCGTCGCGCCCACCGGCGCGGGTCCGCCGCTTTTCATGCACCAGCCGTCGCGGCCGATGACGCCGGCATCGGTGATGAAGCTCCTGACCACGCTGGCGGCGCTGGAGATCCTCGGCCGCGACTTCCGGTTCCGCACCGACGCGTACCTGCGCGGCAGCCTCAGCAATGGCACGCTCGACGGCGACCTCGTGCTGCAAGGCCATGGCGACCCCAAGATCACGCTCGAGCAATGGCAGGCATTCGTCGCCGAGCTGCGCGCGCGCGGGCTCGCCAGGATCAACGGCGACCTCGTGCTCGACCGCAGCGATTTCGCGCTGCCGCCGCACGACCCGGCGGCATTCGACGGCGAGCCGCTCAAGCCCTACAACGTCGGACCCGACGCGCTGCTGGTCGATTTCAAGTCGGTCAGCTTCGCCTTCGCGCCCAATGCCACCGGCACCGCCGTCGACGTGACGATGCAACCGGCACTGCCCAACGTCGCGCTGGGCGCCACGCTCGCGCTCGACCCGGCCGCGCCCTGCGACGACTGGCACCGCGATGTCGGCGCCGCGTTCATCGACCGCGGCACGGCGGCCGCCGCGCAGTTCGATGGCCGCTATCCGGCGCAGTGCGGCGCGCGCGAATGGTATGTGGCGCTGCTCGACCACCCGCACTACGTGCATGCCATCTTCACCGCGTACTTCGATGCCGCCGGCGGCAATTTCGCGGGAGCCGTGAGGGAGGGCCGCGCGCCGGCGCACGCGACGCCATTCGCCACGCTCGAATCGCCGCCGCTCTACGATATCGTGCGCGACGTCAACAAGCTCTCCAACAACGTGATGGCGAGCCAGCTCTTCCTGGCACTCGCCGCGCACACGGCGCCGCTGCCGGCGACGTTCGACAAGGCGGCAGCGGCCATCAGGCGCTGGCTCGCGCGCGCGCGGATGCCGATGCCGGAGCTCGTGATCCGCAACGGCTCGGGCCTGTCGCGCAGCGACCGGATCTCGGCGCGATCGCTGGCGCGGCTGCTCGCCGCCGCCGACGCGAGCCCGGTGCGCGATGAATTCGCGAGCTCGCTCGCGGTGGCCGCCGTCGACGGCACGGTCGAGCAGAGATTCCAGGACGGCAGCGTCGCCGGCCAGGCGCTGCTCAAGACGGGCTCGCTCGAAGGCGTGCGCGCGCTGGCGGGCTACGTGATCGACGCCTCCGGCACGCGCTGGATCGTGGTCGCGATCGTCAACGACCCGCGGGCCGCGCGCGCGCGGCCTGCGCTCGACGCGCTGGTGCAATGGACCTATGCCAACGCCGCGGCCGCGGCGAAGGCGGCGCGCTGATCACGCGCGCCTCCCTCGCCTGCCCTTCATGCGGGCACGGGCTTGCTGTCCTTGAACCAGAGATAGCCGCGGATGATCCGGTAGATGATCCAGACCGGCGCCGCGATCCACAGCACGATCGCGATGGGCAGGCCGATGATCGTGATGGCGAATAGCCATCCCGCCGTCCAGCAGACGACGGCGATGAGCAGGCCCCACCAGAATGTCCGGATCAGGTAGCGAAGGTGCGACTCGACCCACGTGCCCCTGGCATCGCCGAGCTTGACATAGGCGATGACGAGACCGATGGCGCCGACCACGCTCCACAGCGGGGCCGTGTGCACGCCCGGCGGTATGATCGACACCGCCGCGGCGAGCGCATACAGCGCGTAGACGACGAGCGCGGTGCTCACCGGCGGCTCGGCGGAAGCGGTCGGCAGCGGGATGGGGGTCTGCGGGTCGTCGGCCATCGATTCACTCCCTCGGTTGTGCTGCGTTCGATCGCGAGCCGCCGGCGCGCCAGCGGCGCCCTTTGGGGCACAATGTCGCATACTGTCCCACATCGCGACAGGGCGCCGTCGGACAGGGGCGGACGCAGCGGGCTCGCTATAATCTGCCCACCCTTCGGCACGTTTCAAGCCCCCAACGGGAGAATCGCCATGGCCATCGACATTGAAAGCACACGCGACCAGCTGGTCGACGACTTCGCCACCGTCCTTTCCGAGGCGGAGGACATGCTGAAGAAGGCGTCGCAGGAGACCGGCGACCGCGCGCGCGACCTTCGCGCGCAGGTCGAGGCCAAGCTCCTCGCCGCCAAGCTGCGACTGCAGGAAGTGCAGGGCGACGCGGTCGACCGCGCACGCGACGCCGCGCGCGCCACCGACGACTACGTCCACGACAATCCCTGGCAGGCGGTCGGCGCGGCCGCCGCGGTGGGATTCGTCGTCGGCATGCTGATGACGCGCCGCTGAGCCCCCTCGCCATGATCGACACCACGCCCGGCCCGAGCCTGCGCGATTCGCTCGCGCGTCTCGCCGCCAACGCGGTGTCGCTGGTGCATACGCGCCTCGCGCTGGCCGGCATCGAGCTTGCGGAGGAGCGCGACCGCATCAAGGCGCAGCTGACGCTGTTCGTGATCGGTGCCGTCGCCGCCGGCTTCGCGCTGATGTCGGCGTCGATCCTCGTCATCGTGTATTTCTGGGACACGCATCGCGAGCGCGCGATCATCGGCCTGGTGGTTTTCTACGGCGTGATCGCCGCGTGGTCGCTGTGGCGCGCGACCAACGTCCGGCGCGACGCCCCGGCCCCGTTCTCCGCCACGCTCGCCGAGCTCGAGAAGGACCGGCAGCGCTTCCTGCGCCAGCGCGTGCCATGAACCCGCGGCTCGAGGCCGAGAAAGCGGCGCTGCAGCAACGCGCCGAGCTGGAGCGCCTCGGCCTCGCCGCCGCATGGATCGACGCGCGCAACGCGGTGATGCCGCCGGTCGATTCGGCGCGCACGATGCGCCGGCATCCGTGGGCAGCCCAGGCCTTGCGCATCGCCATACCGCTGGTCGGCGTGGGTCGCGTCGGGCGCATCGTGCAGATGCTGTCGATCGGCGTCGCCGCCTACCGCGTGATCCGCGGCCTGCGCTGAGCAACTTCCTCGCCGGCCGTCCGCGCGGCGCGAAGGGTCAGCCGAACATCGCCTTCCACTGCGCGTCCACGCGCGCCGCGACGGCGGCGTCCATCGCGATGGGTCGTCCCCATTCGCGCGCGGTCTCCCCCGGCCACTTGTTCGTGGCGTCGATGCCCATCTTGCTGCCGAGACCCGACACCGGCGACGCGAAGTCGAGGTAGTCGATCGGCGTGTGCTCGACCACCAGCGTGTCGCGCGCGGGATCGACGCGCGTGGCGATCGCCCACACGACGTCCTTCCACTCGCGGATGTCGACGTCGTCGTCGGTGACGACGATGAATTTGGTGTACATGAACTGGCGCAGGAAGCTCCACACGCCGAACATCACGCGCTTGGCATGACCGGGATACTGCTTCTTCATCGACACCACCGCGAGCCGGTAGCTGCAGCCTTCCGGCGGCAGGTAGAAATCGGTGATCTCCGGGAATTGCCGCGTCAGGAGCGGCACGAACACCTCGTTCAGCGCGACCCCGAGCATGGCGGGCTCGTCGGGCGGCTTGCCGGTGTAGGTCGAGTGATAGATCGGGTCGCGGCGCATCGTGATGCGCTCGATCGTCAGCACGGGAAAGCTCTCGGCCTCGTTGTAGTAGCCGGTGTGGTCGCCGAACGGGCCTTCGATCGCCGTCTCGTAGCCGGTGGCATCGGCGGCGTCCGGATGAATGAAGCCCTCGAGCACGATCTCGGCTGCCGCCGGCACGGTGAGGTCGTGCGTGATGCAGCGCACGATCTCGGCGCGCGAATCGCGCAGCAGGCCCGCGAACTGGTATTCGGAAAGCGAATCGGGCACGGGCGTGACTGCGGCGATGATCGTCGCCGGATCGGCGCCCAGCGCCACGGCCACCGGAAACGGCGTGCCGGGCGCGGCGTTCGCGTGCTCGCGGAAATCCAGCGCGCCGCCGCGCATCGCCAGCCAGCGCATGATCACCTTGTTGCGCGCGATCACCTGCTGGCGATAGATGCCGAGATTCTGGCGCGTCTTGCGCGGGCCGCGGGTGACCGTCAGCCCCCAGGTGATGAGCGGCCCCGCGTCCTCGGGCCAGCACGTCTGGATCGGCAGGCGCGCGAGGTCGACGTCACCGGACTCGACGACCACGTCCTGGCAGGGCGCGCGATCGCGCAGCTTCGGTGTCATGTCGAGGAGCTTGCCCACGAGCGGCCGCGTGACCCGCCAGGCGTCCATCAGTCCCCGCGGCGGTTCGGGCTCCTTGAGCATCGCCAGCACGCGGCCGACATCGCGCAGCGCGGCGCGCCAGTTCGCCGGATCGGCGCCGAGGGCGCGGGCGATGCGCTGGGGCGTGCCGAACAGGTTGCCGAGCACGGGGATCGGCGCGCCGTCGGCGCCGCGACGGTCGCCACTCGGGCGCTCGAACAGCAATGCCGGTCCACCGGCGCGCAGCGCGCGATCGCACCACGCCGTCATTTCCAGCCTGGGATCGACCGGCGCGGCGATGCGCACGAGCTCCCCCGCTGCTTCGAGTTGCGCGATGAACTCGCGCAGGTCGCGATAAGCCATCAGATGACCGCGCCGGCGCCGCCGTCCATGGGCACGATCGCGCCGGTGACGTAGCTGGCGGCGTCGGAAGCGAGAAACACCGCGACGTTCGCGATCTCCTCGGGCTTCGCGAAGCGTCCCAGCGGAATCCGCTGCTGCTGCCGGGCCAGTATGTCCTGCGGCGACGCGCCGGTCAGCCGCGATTCGGCTTCGAGTCCCTGCTGCACGCGACCGGTCAGCGTGCCGCCGGGATTGATGCCAACCACGCGCACGCCGCGCGCGGCGAACGCCGCGGCCAGTCCCGCGGTGGCGAGCATCAACGCCGCGTTGGCAGCGCCGCCCGGCAGGTGCACGGGACTCGCGACCTTGCCGCCCATGCCGATGATGTTGACGACGACCCCCTGTCCGCGTGCCGCCATGCGTGGCAGCGCTTCGCTGCATGGATGGATGTAGCTGAAGAACTTCGCGTTCATCGCCGCATGCCAGGCCTCGGCGTTGAGCTCGGCGGGCGTGTAGCGCTTGGCCGCGCCTGCCGAATTGACGAGGACGTCGATCGCGCCGAGCGCCTGCTCCGCGGCGTCGATCGCGCGCTTCGCGTCGGCCGCGTCGGCGAGGTCGGCCGCGATCGCGTGCACGCCGGGAAGTTCTCTCGCGGCGGCGTCGAGGTTGGCACGGCTTCGCGACACGATCGCCACGCGCGCGCCTTCGGCGACGAACGCCGCGGCGCAAGCGTAGCCGATGCCCTTGCTGCCGCCGGTGACGACGACACCGCGATTGGCGAGATCGATCTTCATGACGATGTGTGCTCCGATGGAGGCGGATGCCGAAGGAAGTCGCGGGTCACAGCCACGCCTCGATCGCGCGCCACGCGGCGACCTTCTCGGCCAGCGGACGCGTGTACGCGGGACTGGTCGATGGCAGGCGAAGCGTGACGAAGCCGGCGTCGCGCCACGCCGGCTCGGCGCGCGCGGCCGTGGCACCGTTGAAGCATACCGCGCGCAGGTCGCGCGCGACGCCGGTCACGCGGCCGATCTCGCCGCGCAGCGCGTTGCGGATGTCGGCGTCGAGGCTGCCGGGTCGCTCGCAGGCGACGATCGTATCCCAGATGCCGACACGATGTGCACGCACCCGTGCGAGGCGCGCGCGGTGGGCGAGCGCCGGCAGCGGCTCGCCGAGCAACGCCCCGAGTACCAGCCAGAAATGGTTGCGCGGATGCGCATAGTACTGACCGGCGGCGAGCGACGCGACGCTCGGGAAGCTGCCCAGGATCAGCACGCGGGTATCGCGCGCGATCACCGGCGGCAATCCTGCGAGCGGCGCACGCGCCGGCGTGCGCGCCGCGCGTCCGGCGGCCGGCGCCCTCAGCCGAACGTCGGCCATGCGCGATAACGCCACCACAGCGCGAGCACGGTGCCGGCGAACACCGCGAGCCCGTACCAGTGGTTGTGGCGGAACGCCTTGAAGCAGGCGTCGCGGTCACGGCCGCGGATCAGCGCCACGTGGTAGGCGGCGATTGCCGCGGCGATCGCCAGTCCGGCGTAGTACGGCCACGCCAAGCGGCGTTGCGTGCCGACCGCCGCCATGCCGGCGAGGTTGATCGCGTAGCAGCAGGCGACCGCGGCGACGTCGAAGCGGCCGAACGTGATCGCCGACGTGCGCATGCCGAGCCGGATGTCGTCGTCGCGGTCGACCATCGCGTATTCGGTGTCGTAGGCGATCACCCAGAACAGGTTGATGGCGAGCAGCACCCAGGCGAGCACGGGCACCTCGTCGGTTTGCGCGGCGAACGCCATCGGGATGCCGAAGCTGAAGGCGATGCCGAGGAACGCCTGCGGCAACGACAGGAAGCGCTTGGTGAACGGATAAGCGAGCGTGACCGCGAGCGCCGGAAACGCGAGGAGCACCGTCAGCCGGTTGGTGAACAGCACCAGCGCGAACGCGCACAGCGCGAGCACCGCGCCGAGCACCAGCGCCTCGCGCGGCGACACTTCGCCGGTGGCGAGCGGGCGTCGCGCCGTGCGCTTGACGTAGGCGTCGAAATCGCGGTCGGCCCAATCGTTGAACGCGCAGCCCGCCGAGCGCATCAGGATCGTGCCGGCGACGAGGATCACGATCGTCGACACGCTGGGCGAGCCCCAGCACGAGATCCACAGCGCGGTCAGCGTCGGCCACAGCAGCAGCAACCAGCCGATCGGCTTGTCGAGGCGGATCAGCCGCTCATAGGCGTCGGCCTTCGCAGCCCATCTCGCCGATCGCGCGACCGACGCCGCGGCGCCGCGATGCGGCGCTCGATCCGCGCCGCCGGAGGGCCTTCGCGCGGCGGCGGTCGCCACCGGCTCGCGCGTGCCATCGGCATTCAGCGTGCCCGCGACGCCGGCGTCGAGGGCCGCTGCCGGCGCGCCATCGCCGCCGGCGGTCGTGGCGGCGCCGGCGCGTACGGCCCGCGCCTCGCGCTCGAGCTTGCGCCGCAGGCGCGCGAGCGCGATGTCCTGCGCCGAGCGCGCGTCCTGGCGGCGCTCGCTCACAGCGCGAGCTTCATCTGCGTCGCGGCGATGCGCGGCGCGAGGTCGGCGAACATCGCCTGCGGCACCGGGTAGCGCAGGCGCACGCGCAATTCGCGTTTCATCCGCGCGTTGACGAGCCGCCGCGACTCCTGCATGAACGACAGCAGCAGCGGCGCGATGCGCGCCTCGGCTTCCTCCCACGACACGCGCGGCGTCCGCGGCAGTCGATGCGCGGCGGCGACGATGTCGAGCCACGCGCCGAGCTTGAGCTCGGCGTCGTCGCTCGCGTTGTAGGCGCGGTTGGCGCGGCCGTGGAACAGCGCGGCGACGCAGGCGCGCGCGAGGTCGTCGGCATGGATGTGATTGGTGAAGACGTCGTCGGCATCCTCGAGCGCCGGCGTCTCCTGCCGCAGCCGCTCCAGCGGCAACCTTGTCTCCGCATAGATCCCCGGCGCGCGCACGATCGCCAGCGACACGCCACGCGACGCGGCCCACGCGCGCAGTCGATCCTCGGCGGCGACGCGGCGCACCGCGCGCGGCGATTGCGGCCGGCGCGGCCGCGTCTCGGCGACGCGCGCGCCGGCGCAATCGCCGTACACGCCCGACGTCGAAACGTAGACGAAACGCTGTGGTATCCTGCGCGCCTTCGCGAGGGCGGCCAGAAGATGGCCGGTGCGCGGATCGTCGCGGCCTTCCGCGGGCGGTGGCGCGAAATGCAGGATGCCGTAAGGGGCGACGCGCAACCGCGAAAGCGTGCGCAAGTCGTCGAGGTCGCCGAGCAACGGAACGATGCCGCGCGCACGCAGTCTGGGCACGTCATCGGCGCGGCGCACGAGGCCATAGATCCGCGCACGATCGCGCAGCAGCGACGCGCTGCGCAGAGCGACATCACCACAGCCTATCAGCAGGATCCGGATCACACCGCAAGCCGGCGACGTTACGCCGCGATCAGCAACATGTCGTTCGAGATTACCATAAAGCCCAGCGATCACGTGTTCGCCGCGGCCGCCGACGAGACCATCCTCGAGTCGGCGATGAAGGCGGACCTGATCCTGCCGTACGGCTGTCGCAACGGCGCGTGCGGCGCGTGCAAGGGCCGCATCCTCGCGGGCGACGTCGACTACGGCGCCTACCAGGCGACGACGCTCACCGACGTCGACAGGCGCGACGGCTACGCGCTGTTCTGCTGTGCGCGGCCGCTGACCGATCTTGCGATCGAGGTGCGCGAGGTGCGCCGCGCCGGCGACATCCCGATCAAGCGGCTGCCATGCCGGATCGAGTCGATCGACAAGCCGGCAGCCGACGTCGCGGTGGTGCGCTTCAAGCTGCCGGCGAACGAGCGGCTGCAGTTCCTCGCCGGGCAGTACATCGATTTCCTGCTGAAGGACGGCAAGCGCCGCAGCTTCTCGCTGGCCGTCGCGCCGCACGACGATCGGCTGCTCGAATTGCACATCCGGCACATCGCCGGCGGCCTTTTCACCGATCCGCTCTTCGCGCAGTTCAAGGGTCGCGAGATCCTGCGGCTCGAAGGACCCCACGGCGCGTTCTACCTGCGCGAGGAATCGGACAAGCCGATGATCTTCGTCGCCGGCGGCACGGGATTCGCGCCGATCAAGGCGATGCTCGAGCATTGCTTCCACCACGGCATCGCGCGCGAGATGGTGCTCTACTGGGGTGCACGCTCGCGCGCCGACCTCTACATGCCGGCGCTGCCCGGCGCATGGCAGGCGGCGCATCGCAATTTCACGTTCATTCCGGTGCTGTCGAACGCGCAGCCGGACGACGCGTGGCCGGGCCGCACGGGCCCCGTGCACCAGGCGGTGCTCGACGACTTCCGCGACTTGTCGGGTTACCAGGTGTACGCCTGCGGCGCGCCGGCGATGATCGACGCGGCGCGGCGCGATTTCATCGCGATGCGGCGGCTGCCGCCCGAGGAGTTCTTCGCCGACAGCTTCACGATCGCCGGCGAGACCGAGCCGCACGACGCCTGAAGGCGCATCAGTGCATGCGCGCCCGGCCGACGCGGGTCAGGGCACCGGCCGTGCGCGCAACTCCGCCAGCGCAAGCTTGAGCGCGGCGGCAAGATGGGCATTCGCCGCGTCGTTCTGGCCGAGACGCGCCAGCATTTCGCCGAGCGCCACGTGCGTGCGCCAGCCGGTCGCCAGCGCAAGGCTCGCCTCGTAATACGTCTGCGCCTTGCCCCAGAGTTGCGCGCGCTCGCACAGCGTGCCGAGCGCGAAGAGCAGCGCCGCGTCCTGGCTGTGGTCGAGCAGCCAGCGCTCGGCAGTCTCGAGCTGGCGCGTCGAGTCGCGCGCGCGGCAATCGGCGTAGAGCGCGACCAGCTCCGAGCTCCAGTGCGCGTCGATGCTGCGCGCGAGGATCTCCGCCGCCTCGCGATCGCCGCCGAGCGCCATGAAGCTTTGCGCGGCGGCGCGCGCGACGCGCGTGATGAGGCGATCCGATTCCGGCACCCGGCTCCAGTAGTCGGCGAGCCCGGCGGCGTCATTGGCGAGCCCGCGCAGCGCGTCGGCATGCGCGCTGGCGCGGATCATCTCGCCCTGCTCGCTGCCGTACACCCTGCGCTTGACGAGCTCGGCGACGACGCGCGGGATCTCGGCCGGGCGCGACGCGGCATTGAGCGCGCGCAGCTCGAGCCGCAGCGCCGCCGTGTGCGCTCCGGCCTCGCGCTTGAGATCGGCCAGCTTCGCCAGTGCCTCGCCCGCCATGCCCTGCTCGAGCGCCAGCTCCGCATCCAGCATCATGCGCGGCACGGCGAAGCGTTGCGCCTGCACATCGGGATGCGCGAGGAACCGCCCGGCGGCGGCGAAGTCGCGCGTCTCGAGCGCGGCGCGCGCGCCGATCAGCGCGGCGACACCGGTGTCGGGCGTCAACGTCAACGCCTGCTCGGCGAGCTCGCGCGCGCGGCCATAGCGCCCTTCGAGCAGCGCGATCAGGGCGCCGTCCTGCCGCGAGCGCTGCCGCACGTCGTCGGATTTGCGCCGGTGCGCACGCACTTCCTGCGGCAGCCGCGCGATGCGGATCGCCAGCCGGATGGCGCCGTACATCAGGGCGAACGCCACAACCGTGAGCAGCACATACGCATTCTGCGAAAGCTCGACTCGCCACGGTGGCGACACGAACATCACGTAGCCGCCGTTGTAACGCACGAACAGCGCGACGCCGACCGCCGCGGCGGCGACCAGCAGGAACAGGATCAGCGCGCGCAAGGCGGGATCAGCGCGCGGCGGCCGGCACGGAACGCGCAGCGGGCACGGGCGTGAGTGCGATGCGGTCGAGCGCGACGCGCAGGCTCGCCGCAGCGGCGAGGCTCTGTGCCAGCTCGGGCAGCGTGGCCGGCATGCTGGTCGTGCGCAGCTGCGCGAGCGTCGCGAGCAGCTGCTGCACGGGCTTCGCGCGCACGTCGAAATACTTGCGCACCCAGTCGTCGGCGGCGCGCACGTCGCTGCGGAAGCTCGCGTCGTTGCGCGCGATCAGCGCGTTGCGCGCCGACAGCAGTCGCAGCCGCAGGTTCTCGCGCAGGAAGTACTGCTGGGTGGGCGGCAGCAGCGGCGCGGCCGGCCGGTCGCTGGTCTCGATGCGGATCATCCCCTTGGCATCGCTCCAGAGGTCGCGCCAGAATTGCGTCCAGCCATCGGCATCGGCGGGCTTCGCCGGCTCGGCTGCGCCGCTGGTCACGCGCTCGTCGTGAGCGAGCGGCAGCCCGTCCACGCTCGCGATCGCGGCGTCGAGCTTCGCCGTAAGGCCCGCGACGTCGACGTAGGGCACCGCCTTCAGCTGGTCCATGTCGGCCGCCAGCGCTCGCCGCAGCGGTGCGAAGCGCGGGCGGTCGAGACGCGCGAGCTTGGCGTCCATCAGCTGCAGCGCGGCAAGCGCCGATTGCACGTTGCCGGCCAGCGCGAGCTGCTGCGAGGCAAGGTTCAGCGTCTGCTCGACTTCGGTCAGCGCGAGCTCGTCGCGCGACGGCGTCAGGTCGCGATAGAAATTCTCCAGCGCCGCCTGCTGCGACTGTGCCTCGGTCTGGCGCGTATCGAGCAGCGCGAGCTTGGCCTGGGCGTCGCGCAATTCGGCGGCGAGCGTGGACACGCGTTGCGCCGACTCGTTGGCCGACGCGCTGGCGAGCGCCAGCTCGCGCGCGAACTCCCGCCGCAACGCGGTCTCGTTGTGGCGCGCGTCGAGCCATCCCGCGATGCCGGCCACCGCGAGCACGATGGCGACGGCGGCGACGCCACCCCTCGTGGCAGGCATCGTGCGCGGCACGGCAGCCCGCGGCGGGGAGGGCGGAATGTCGGTCATCGGCGGCGGTCCATCGGCAGCCGATTCTAGCAGCCGCTCCCCGCGCCACCGCCGCGACGCCGTGCACTAGAATGCGCGTACTTTCGCACTTGCGCGAGGGCATGCGCCCGCGCGCCCGGATCCCACTTGAACGGCTTCACGCTGCTCGTCGTGATCGTCCTCGTCGCGGCCATACCGCTTTCCTTTCGTGCGGGCATGCTGCGCGAGCGCCGCGACACGCGGGCGCGCGGCGGCGCGCCTTGGGCGCGCGCCGTGGCGCGCGACGATGCGCGAGCCGACGGCGAAGCAGCGGCCGCCGCCACGCGGGACGCAGCGCCGGCCGCGCCTTCGCCGATGGCTGAAATGCGCGCCGCCACGCCTCCGGCGAACACGATCGCGGCATCGTCCGCAAAAGACCCCGACGCGAGCGAGGCGCGGCTGCTGACGGAACGCGCGCGGATCATCCGCGCCGCCGAGCGCGAGGCGGCGTCGCTGCGGGCGGCACGCAGCGGCGATGCCGCGGAAATCGGCCAGCTCCGCGAATTCGCCGACGAGCGCCGAGCGCTGCTGCGCGATCTCGCCGCCGCACGCGGTGAAACCGCACGCTATCGCGAGATCGTCGTCGACCTCGAGGACAACGCGCCGCCACCGCTCCTCGGCGGGGCCGGCGCGCCCGACGACCTGAAGCTCATCGTCGGCGTCGGTCCGGTGCTCGAGCGCATGCTGCATCGGATGGGCATCGGCAGCTACCGCGAGATCGCGCGCTGGAGCGAGCACGACGTCGACGCAGTCGACGCGAGGCTCCCGGAATTCCACGGTCGCATCCGTCGTGACGCATGGGTCACCCAGGCTCGCGCGCTGCACCAGAGCAAGTACGGCGAGCGGCCCTGATCGCCACCCCGCCGATGCCGCCGTGCCGATCGCGCGGCCACCGCTCGCCATCGGCGTCCCCGGTCGGAGACCTTCATCGACACCCATGACCGCGCGCTGTCGCGCGCCCTCGTTCCCATCGGCCTGCTGGCGGTGATCTGGGGCCTCAACTGGCCAATCCTCAAGATCGGCGTCACCGAGATGGCGCCGCTGACCTTTCGCGCGCTGACGCTGCCGTTCGCTGCGCTGTGCATGCTCGCGTACGCGAAATGGAGCGGCGAGTCGCTGCGTGTGCCCGCCGGCTGGTGGCCCCGCGTGCTCGTGCTCGCGGCGCTCGCGATCACCGGCTGGAACGGTCTCGTGCTGTTCGGCGTGCGCGAGCTGGCCTCTGGGCGCAGCGCGATCCTCGCCTACACGATGCCGATCTTCGCCACGGCGATCGCGCTGGTGCTGCTCAGGGAGCCGATGTCACGGCGCAAGATCGTCGGTTTCGTGCTCGGCATGAGCGGCATGGGCCTGCTCCTCGGCGACGACGTGCGCCACCTCGCGCGCGCGCCGCACGGCGCCTACCTGATCCTCGGCGCCGCGCTGGTGTGGGCGCTCGGCACCGTGCTCCTGCGCAAGTGGCAGCCGCCGATCGCGCAGAGCGCGCTGTCCGGATGGATGATGCTGCTCGGCTGGATACCGCTCGCGCTCGCCGCGCCGTTCGTCGACGACGCCGGGCTCGCGCAGTTCGCGCACCTGTCGGGCCGCGCATGGTTCTCGATCGCGTACAACATATTCCTCGCCGGCACCGTCGCCAATCTCACCTGGTTCACGCTGGCGCGCACGCTGCCAGTGGCGGTGTCGTCGATGGCGTCGCTGCCGATACCCGTGGTCGGCGTGTTCTCCGGCATGCTGGTTCTGGGCGAGCGTCCCGGCATCGCGGAATGGCTCGCGCTCGCGCTGGTGATCGCGGCGCTCGCTGCGGTATTGCTGCCCTCGCGGTCCGAGATTCGCGCGGCGCCAATGCCGATCGAACCGGACTGAACATCGTCGCAAGGGCATCGGCCATCGGTTGCGCAGTCGCGCGCGGCAGGGACCGAATGCGCAGGCGTCCGGGCGTCGGATGAAGCGTCAAAGATCCATTTCCACCCACAGTGGCTGGTGATCGGAGCCGGTGGCCATCGCGTCGACATGCGCCGATCGCACGCGGGGAGCCAAAGCGTCGCTGACGAAGCAGTAGTCGATGCGCTTGCCATTGCTGGCAGTCACGCCTTCGTTTTCGGCGTGCCCGGCAGCCACCCACGCGTCGACGAATCCGCCGAGGCGGTTGAGGCGTCCATAGCGCTCGCTCGCCGGGCCGACGATGCGGTCGTATTCCGCGGCGCGCGAAGTGAAGTTGAAGTCCCCCATCAGGATCGCGTCGGCAGGCATCGGCGGCATCGCGCCTTCGGTCCAGCCTGCGGCGGGCTCGGGATGCCCACCGCACCACGCGCCGCCTTCGCCGGGCGCACGCGCGTGGAAGTCGAGCAGTGCATCGACCTGCGGCAAGCGCGTTTCTGCGCAAAGATGGCTCAGGTGCAGCGAATAGACGCGGATAGCCGCTCCGCCTCGGGTTGCGATGACCGCCTCGAGGGCCCCTTGCTGGATGCTGTGCTGGGTCAGCGTGCCGTACTTGGGCAGCAGGTGATTGCGCGACGACAGGATGGCAGACCGCGACAGGATCATCGTGCCGAATTGCCTGCGCCGGTTGACGAGGCGGCCCCGCGCATCGCGATGGCTCGCGTCCATGTCGAGGTTGGCGCCGTAGACCCAGTGATGATCGGGCAGATGCCCGCCGAGGATCGCGGGCGAGTCCACGCATCCCGAGCGCTGCCAATGACGGTCGACTTCCTGCAGCGCGATGACATCGGCACTCTCCACCTCGCCGGCGATCCGCGCCAGGTCGTAGGCGCCATCCTTGCCAAGTCCGTACTGGATGTTGTAGGTGACGAGTTTCATCGACGGCTGTTACGCCCCTTCAGGGATTGACATGCGCGTCCAGGCGCCGCCCGCTCACCTTGTCGAACAGCAGCGACTCCTGCGCCGTGAACGTGAGAGCGACGTCGTCGCCTTCGCGGTGTCGCGCGTCGGCGCCCGCCTCGAGGAAGCGCACCACGCCCATCGGACTCTGCGCCGTATAGAGCACCTCCCGGCCCATCGGTTCGGCGGCGACCACCCGTGCCGGCGTTCCAGCTGCGCCCACGCGCAGGCTCTCCGGACGCAAACCCAGCACCACGCTGCCACCGGCGGCGCCGGAAAGTGGCAGCCGGGCCTCGTGCACGCTCAATCGGCCAGAGTCGGCGAGACCGTCGAAAAGGTTGATCGGCGGAGAACCCACGAAAGTCGCGACGAACAGCGTATGCGGACGCTCGTACAGTTCCTTGGCGGTGCCGACCTGCTCGATGCGGCCGCCGTTCATGACGACGATGCGATCCGCCATCGTGGTCGCCTCGATCTGGTCGTGAGTCACCAGGATCGTCGTGACGCCGAGCTCGCGCTGAATGCGCCGGATTTCGGTGCGCATCGACAGCCGCAGCGACGCGTCGAGATTTGACAGCGGCTCGTCCAGCAGCAGCAGGTGCGGCCGCTTGACCAGGGCGCGCGCGAGCGCGACGCGCTGCTGCTGGCCACCGGAGAGCTGGCTCGGGCGCCGATCGAGCAGCGGCCCGATCTGCACCAGCGCCGCAGTCTCGCGCGCGCGCCGCTCGGCCTCGCCGCGCTCGACGTGCTTGAAGCGCAATGGAAACATCACGTTCTCGAGCACGCTCATGTTCGGATAGAGCGCGTAGGACTGGAACACGATGCCGACGTTGCGGTCGCGCGCTTCGACGTCGTTGACCCGTGCGCCGTCGAACACGATGTCGCCCGCGGTGGGGTTGTAGATGCCGGCGAGCATCATCAGCGTCGTCGACTTGCCGCATCCGGAAGGCCCGAGCACCGCGATGAACGCGCCATCCTCGATCGCCAGGTCCACACCCGTCACGGCAACCGCGCTCGCCCATTGCTTGCGCAGGTTCCTGAGTTCAATGCGCGCCACGATTCACCCCCGGATGCCGCCGATCGTCATCTGCGTCAGGTACCTCTGGCAGAACACGTAGAGCAGGAGGCTCGGCAGGACGTAGAACACCGACACCGCGGCGACGATGCCGTAGTCGACACCCATGATGTCGTCCGAGACCCAGTACAGATAGAGGCTCATCACCCAGTTCCTGTTCTCGATGAGCAGCGTGCGCACGAAGATGTACTCTTCCCAGGCCCGGATGAACGCGAATACCGACACGGCGATCAGGCCCACTCGGATCTGCGGCAGCACCACCATGCGGAACGCCTGGCGCCGGGTGGCGCCGTCGGTCATCGCGCTCATCTCGATGTCCCAGGGCACTGCATCGAAGAAGCCCTTCAGGATGAACACGTAGAAAGGCAGTTCGATCGTCGCCAGCACCAGGATCACGCCGGCCATCGTATCGAGCAGTCCCACCCAGTGCAGGATCAGGAAGATCGGGATGATCAGCGTCATCGCCGGAAATGCGTGCAGAACCAGCATGCCCTGCAGGAACGCTTCGCGGCCGCGGAACGCGAAGCGCGAGATGTAGTAGCCAGCCAGGGACGCCACGGTGAGGATGATCAGCGTCTGCGAGAACGCCAGCAGCAGCGAATTGCGGAACGCGATCCACACCGAGGGAAACTGGCCGCCCGCCGTCGCCTTGGAGCGGATTTCCTCGATAATGTTGGCGCGCCACAGGAAGCGATAGTTGGCCAGGTGCAGCTGTCCGCCGACCAGCGAAGCGAGCAGCGCGCCCACCGTTGCCAGCAGCAGCACGCCGGCGACGATCCGGATGCGCGGCGACGGCGACACCAGGTGCACGACGATGTAGGTCATCACTGCGGGGACCACGACTGCGCACGCGGTCCACAGCACGGTCGTCGACACGCCGCCGCTGCGCGCGGTGAAGGAGATCACCACCATCCAGAAATAGGGCAGGATGATCGGCAGCGACACGATCAGCAGGAATGCGAGCAGCGTCGACTGCCCGGCGGCGCGCGTGATGCGCGCGTGTCGCGCCAGCGCGGCCCAGTCCGCGCGGGCACCGGGGCTTGCGCCCGCGGCGATCGCGTCCGTCGCCATCAATGCACCTCGATGCGCGGGACCTGCAGCAGGCGACGCATGTCCATCAGCCGCCACATCAGCAGCGCGGCGATCACGCCGATGACGATCAGGATCAGCGAAAGCGCCGCGCCGTACGCATATTGCCCATTGTCGAACGCGCGCCGGTACGCGTACAGCGAGAACACCGTCGTGTCGTAGAAGGGCCCGCCGCCGGTTATCAGCAGGATGTATTCGAAGCTGACCAGCAGCGACAGCGTCTGGTGGATCGTCATGTACGAAATCGGCCAGCGCATCGCCGGAAATACGATGTGGCGGACGATCGCCAGCACGCCGGCGCCGTCGGCGCGCGCAGCGTGGAACAGGTGCTCGGGAATCGCACGGATCGCCGAGGTGAAGATGATCATGCCGAGCGACGCGCCGATGAAGCCGTTGGCGACGATGATGATCAGCAGCGGATGATTGTTGCGCAGGTCGATGGGCGCCATTCCGAACAAGTGGACCAGCACCTGGTTGAGTAGCCCGCGCTCGCCGGGGTCGATCACCCACAGCCACAGCAGCGCATAGACCACCGAGGGGCTCATCCGCGGCAGCAGCCAGACGGCGCGGAAGAACGCGCCGAGCGCGCGCGGCACGGCCGTCGTGGTCAGCGCCAGCAGCAGCGCGAACGTGACGTTGAAGATGCCGAGCGTCGCCAGCACGAACACCGCGGTGACGCCAAGCGATGCGACCAGCAGCGAGTCGTGGGTAACCATCCGCTCGAAATTCTCCAGCGTGAAGCGGGTGACCGCGAGCGTGCGGTCCATGTCGGTGAACGCCAGCCCGAGATCGACGATCACCGGCGCGATGAAGAAGCAGGCGAGCAGGATCAGCGCAGGTCCGAGGAACAGCGCGAAATTGACGCGCTGCCTGCGGACCTGCGCCCGTGCGAAGCCGGATGCCGCAACCGCGTCCGCCTGCCCGCTCACCTCGTTCATCCAGTTACGCGCTTCAGTTGCGGATGATCACGTCCTTGCCGAGCTCGTTCTGTAGCTCGTCGATGACGAAGTCGGTGGCGGCCTGCGCGGTGAGCCGGCCCGTCTCGATCCCCTGGATGCCCTTGAATATAATCGAGTTGTACTGGCCGATCTTCGGGTGATTCGGCATGAAGGTCGCGTACTTGAGCATCGGCGTGGCCGCGACCAGCGCCCAACCCTTGTCGATCACTTCGGGCATCGATTGCTCGCCGTAGTTGATCGGGGTGTGATTGGTGGAGACCGCGTGGCGCTCATTGGGGATCGGCTGGCTCGCCAGCGCGACGATGTAGGCCGCGAGGTCCTTGTTCTTCGACTTCGCCGACACCGCGTACGCGATCGGGTGCGACAAATTGGTCGGCTTGCCGCCTTTCTTGCCGGCCGGCGCGTTGATCCACGTGTACTTGTGGAAATAATCGTCCTTGCCCTTGAGATTGAACGCCTTCATCTGGTCGGTGACGCGCCACACGCCATGGAAGAACACCAGCGCCTCGTCGCCGCCGAACGCGGCCTGCTCGATCGCGTCCCACGACATCGCCGTGTTGTTCGCCGACAGGGCCTTCTTGTCGACGCAGTACTTGATCCATGTGTAGAAACTGCGCAGCCCGGATTTCGACGCCTGCAGGCTGGCGGTCGGCTTGTCGTACGGATCGACGCCGAACGCCTCGGTCAGCATCTGGAAATCGGGCCCCGCATTCGGCCGGTGCAGGATGCCGTACTTGGCCACGCCTTTCTGCACCGCCTCGCCCGCGAGGTCGCACAGATCGTACTCCGTGAATTCGCCGGAATCGACGCGGCCGGGCAGCGCGGCGATCTCCTTCTCGGTCTTGCCGAGCTTGCGCAGCTTGTCGTTGTTGAGGAAGTACATGCGCACTTCGGAATCCTGCGGCACGCCATAGCGCGCGCCTTTGTACGTGACCGATTGCCACAGTGGCGTGATGATGTCGCCATACAGCTCGGGATTCTTGGCGATGTGATCCTCGAGATTGAGCGCATAGCCCGCGCCGGCGAACGCGCCGGTCCATTCGTGCGCAAGCACGAAGATGTCGGGTCCCTTGTCGACGGCGAATGCCTTCAGCAGGTCGAGCGCATCCTCGTCGTAGCCCTTGGCATTGGTCTCGTTCAGCTCGATCTTGACGCGCTTGTCGCTGTTGATCGCTGCCAGCATCTTGTTGAGCGTGTCACCGGCGGCAACGATGTTGCCGGCGCGCAATGGACCGGACCGATCGGCGCGCGACCACACCTTGATCACCACGTCCTCGGCAAGCGCGGGTTGTGCAACGGCGGCGAACAGCGCGCCGGCAAGGGTTCCGGCAATCGCAAGCTTCCAGTTCATGCGTCTCCTCCTATTGGTCGGTACAACGGCATGTAAATCTGCCTGGCGGGGATTCAGCTCGTCGGCTGCCGCCTCGAACCCGTGACGATCGGCGGCAACGGCATGCCACCTGCCGATTCGGCCCCCTTCCCCACACCGGACCGGGCGTGCTGCGAATCCACGATCCGCCGCAGCGCCTCCGGCGTGTTGGTACAGATCGCGTCGGGCAGCACGGCCACCAACGCGCGCAATTCTTCGAGACGCTCCTCGTGCCACAGCGTGACCGCCAAGCCTGCACGTCGCAGCTGATCGATCGCGGCGCGGTCGATCAGGCGGTGGGGACGAGGTGCGCGTGACTCCCAGCACAGGTGCACACCGTCGGCGCGCAACGCCGCGGCGAGGCGGATGAGCTCGTCGGGTGCGACGACGCTGCCCATCATGAACGATGTCTGGATGCGCGGCGCAGTCGCCTTCACCGCGAGGAGCGCGAGTCCGTGAAAGCTGCCGACGACGATGTGCGAGTGCCTGCCGTCGGCGTCGATCATCCGCGCGACGGCTTCGGCGGCGTCCGCATCCTTGATCTCGACCAGCAGATCGATCGGCGCGCGCGCGGCAAAGGTCAGCAGCTCCTCGAGGACCGGCGTACCCGGGGCGCGTGCCGCCACCTCCGCATGGTGCATGTCCGCGACGAGGCGATCGCCGATCGCGAGATCGTGGCGCACGACGATGACGCCGTCGCGCGTGATCTGGACATCGCACTCGATTCCGTCGGCGCGCTCGGCGACGGCGGCCTCGAATGCGGCCCAGCTGTTATCGGCATGGTGCGCACTGCTGCCGCGATGGGCGATGACGCGGGGCCGGGTCATGCGGCCTCGCCGATGTCGGTCGCGCCGCGAACCGTCGATCGCACGACCGGACGCACGGGCACCAGAAGCTGCGCGAGCGATGCGCCGGCGTGCTCCTTGCGGCGCCGCAATAGCTGCATCACGGCCTGCGTAAGGTCGGCCACCGGCTGATGGAATGTCGTGAGGCGATAAGCATCCCAGCTGGCCTGCGGAATGTTGTCGAAGCCGATGATCGAAAGGTCCTCGGGAATGCGACGCCCGCAGCGCGTTCGCGCCGCGTCGAGGAACCCAAGCGCCAAAAGGTCGCTGACGCAGAACACGCCGTCGAACGCTTCCTCGGCGAGAAGCGCCAGCGCCGCATCGCGTCCGCTGGCGTAATCGGTGTCGCCCTCCTGGCGGACGCGCACGCGCACGCCGGCGTCGGCCGCACTCGCGCAAAACCCGTTGATGCGCCCGGTAAGGCTCGCGGTGCGGGCTGTGCTCGAGACCACCGCAAGGCGCCGGCACCCGGCGCCAAGGAGCTGCTGCGCGGCGAGCCGGCCGCCGGCGGCGTGGTCGGCCATCACGGTATCGACCCGCACGCCGGCGAGCGCCTTGTTGACGAGCACGACCGGCACGCCGTTGTCGAGGCATTCGAGGACGACGCGCGCAGGCGGCGTTCCCGACATGACGACGATCGCGAATACGCGGTACTCGAGCACCCGCGTGATGAGCGCCCCCATGTCGCGCTGCGCATTCGCCGCGTTGAGCAGCATGCACTGGAACCCCTCGGCGAGAAAGGCGGCGGACAGCGAAGTCAGGAACTCGGCGTGAAACGGCTGCTGAAGGTCGGCACCGACGAGCCCGATGACATTGGAGCGCGCATTGATGAGGCCCTGCGCGAGCCGGTTGACGCGATAACCCAGATGCTCGGCCGCGCGCAGGATACGTTTGCGCGCTTCAGGCGACACGCTCGCTCCGGGCGTGAATGCGCGCGACACCGCGGAGCGCGAGACGCCCGCACGCCTCGCGACATCCGCTGCCGTGACGAAACCCCGGCGCACCGCTTCTTCGCCCATCCGGAAGTCCCCTGACGTTGCAAAGGCGTGGGTATGCTATGCCGCAATGCACACGTGTGCAAGCCACTCCCAGGGACAGGGCTGCGGCCACTTTCGTCGGCGCACCGGCGAAGCCTGCTATGGATTGGCGCGGCCGTCGAGCCAGCGCTGGACGACGAAGCGTCGCGTGGCGGTGAGGTGCCAGCCGCTGGCCGGCGGCATTACGCGCATCGCCGCGCGCAACGCGTCGGCGCCGTCATAGCGCGCGGCGCTTGCGCGACTCCGAGATCTATCGTGCGGCTCGGCCAGGGCTCCTCGACGGCGTGCGCGCCGCGCGCGTAAGCCCTCGCCGCGAATACGAGGAAGAGGCCAACCGCGGGGGGCCGATTGCAGGGCGATCCGCGGCGGCTCGCGGACGCAAGCGAACTAGCGTAATTCCGGGATCAGCGTCTTGACGCCGTTGCCGTCGAACCAGCTGTCGAGGTTGGCGCGGCAGAGGTCGCCCATCGCCAGACGCGTCTCCGTGGTGGCGCTGCCGACGTGCGGCAGCAGCACGACATTGTCCATCGCCAAGAGCTCCGGCGGCACCACGGGCTCGTTGGCGTAGACGTCGAGCCCCGCGGTGCGCAACGTGCCCGCCTTGAGCGCCGCGATCAGCGCCGGCTCGTCGACGATCGAGCCGCGCGCGATGTTGACGAGCGTGCCGTTGCTGCCGAGCGCCTCGAGGATGCGGGCGTCGACGAGGTTCTTCGTCGCCGGTCCACCGGGGCAGGCGACGATCAGGAAGTCGACCTGCGCGGCCAGCGCCGCGAGGTCGTGCACGTAATCCCACGGCACGTCCTGCTTGTTGCGGCCGGTGTACGCGATCGACATGCCGAATGCGGCGAGCCGCGTGGCGATGGCCTTGCCGATCCTGCCGAGACCGAGGATGCCCGCGCGCCTGCCGGCCAGCTTCGTCGTCAGCGCCGATGCGCCCGTGCCCCAGTCGCCAGCGCGCAGCAGCCGGTTGGCCCTGACGAAACCGCGCGCCGTCATCAGCACCAGCGCCACTGCCGTGTCCGCGACGTCGTCGGTGAGGACGTCGGGCGTGTGGGTGACCTTGAGCCCGCGCTTGCGGCAGTAGTCGACCGGGACGCCGTCGTAGCCGACGCCGAAGACGGAGATGATCTCGAGGCCCGGCAGCGCATCGAGGAGCGTGGTCGCCGTCACCGTGCCGCCGCCCTGCACGAGGCCTCGGATCTTTGCACCCTCGGTCGCCAGCAGCGCGGGCTTGTCGGCCGCCTTCACGTAGTCGACGCAGCGGTAATCGCGCAGCAGCGGCTCGTAGACGAACGGCGGCAGCGGCGCGGTGATCAGGATGTCGGCTTTGGGCATGTGCGGCTTTGCGGGAAGAGTTCAGCGGCGGGAAGGCTCGCGCGGATGCGCGGCGAACCATTGTAGCAATGCCGCGATCAATCCCGCGTCGCCGCTGGCCGTCGTCATCGCGCGCAAGCCGAGCTCGCCGGCACGTGCCGCGATCCGCGGATGGGTGGCGAACGCCGGCAATCTCGCAAGCACGGCGCGCGCGCCGGCATCGAGCGCGGCGACGAGATTGGCCGCGCCCTCGCTCGACGTCAGCGTCAGCGCGTCGGCATCGCCCGCGCGCAGGAGGGCGGCGAGGCCGTCGCCGCCGGCCGATGGGGGCACGCGGCGGTAGCACGACACGTAGTCGACGCGCGCTCCGCGGGCGCGCAACGTGTCACCCAGCAGATCGCGCCCACCGTCGCCACGAAAGATCGCCACGCGCTTGCCGGCGACGTTCTGCAAAGCCGGCATCGCGAGCAGCCCCTCGCTGTCGTGCTGCGCGGACGGGAACGCGACGTTCGGCACCCCGAGATCGGTGAGCGCGCTCGCGCTGCCGGGGCCCGGCGTGAGCGCCATCACGTTGGCCGGCCACGGCGAATGCGGCACGCCGTATTCCACGGCATTGGCCGACACGAAGATTGCCGCCGCATACGTCGCGAGGACGCGATGCGTGTCGGCAAGCGCGCCTTCATCGCGCGGCGGCAGGATGACGATCGCCGGAAACATGATGGGCCGCGCGCCGAGCACGCCGAGCTTTTGCGCGAACGCGCCCGCCTGCCGAGCGGGTCGCGTGACGATCACGCCGACGCCGTCGAGCGGTCCGCGCGGTGGCGCCGGCTCGTCGAGCCGGTGCAGCGTCATGCGCTGGCGAGGCGCGCGGCGCCGCGCGCCACGAATTCGCCGCCGAGCATCTCGCCCAGCGCCTGCGCGCCGGCAGCATCGACGACGACGGCTTCGCGAGCGCCGCGCATCACCTCGCGGCCATCGGCGCTGGCGATGAGTCCGCGCAGCCACAGCGTGTCGCCGAGCCACTCGGCATAGGCGCCGACCGGCGTATGGCAGTTTCCCGACAGCGCGCGCGCGAACGCCCGCTCGGCGATGGTCGCGTAGAGGGTCGCGTGATCGACGAGGGGGGTGCACAGGGCGACGACGTCGTCACGATCGGCGCAGCACTCGACTGCCATCGCGCCCTGCCCCGCGGCCGGCAGGCTGTCGGCCGGATCGATCAGTTCGCGGATCCGCTCGCCCATGCCGAGCCGCTTGAGTCCGGCGGCGGCGAGGATGATCGCGTCGTACTTGCCCGCGTCGAGCTTGGCCACCCGCGTGTTGACGTTGCCGCGCAAGGGCCGGATGTCGAGCGCCGGGAAGCGCGCGCGCAGCTGCGCCTCGCGGCGCAGGCTCGAGGTGCCGACGACCGCGCCCGCCGGCAGCTCGGCGAGGCTCGCGTGGCGGTTGGCGACGAGCGCGTCGCGCGGATCGTCACGCGCCACTACCGCCGCGAGGACAAAGCCGTCCGGCATGTCCATCGGCAGGTCCTTGAGCGAATGCACGGCGGCGTCGGCACGACCGTCGGCCATCGCGTATTCGAGCTCCTTGATGAAGAGTCCCTTGCCGCCGATGTCCGCGAGCGAGCGGTCGAGAACCTCGTCGCCGCGCGTCGACAAGCCCAGTAGCTCGATCGACAGGTGCCGGTGCGATGCCATCAGCCGCGTGCGCACCTGCTCCGACTGCCACATGGCGAGCGCCGACTGGCGTGTCGCGATCGTCAGGCGGCGGGGCGTGGGGGTCGGCATGTTGACGTGCGGACGAGGAATGACCCGATCGGTGCGATGAAGCACCACGCGGCGACCTGATTCTAGCAGCCGGCGGTGCGCGCTCCGGACGGCGCGTCCGCGCGCGGCGCCGGTATGATGGGCATCGGAGAGGAGGGCCATTCCATGCACGTCGTCATCACCGGTGGCGCCGGATTTCTCGGCACGAAGCTCGCCGCCGCGCTGCTCGCGCGCGGCGCGCTCACCGACGTCCGCGGCACCGCGCGTCCCATCGCGCGCATCACGCTCGTCGACGTCACGCCGACGAGGATCGACGATCCGCGCGTGACGTCGATCGTCGGCGACCTCGCCGATCCGGCACTCGTCGCCCGCGCGCTCGACGCCTCCGCCGACAGCGTGTTCCACCTCGCCGCCGTCGTCAGCGGCGAGGCCGAGGCCGATTTCGACCTGGGCTGGCACGTGAACTTCGATGCCACGCGCGCGCTGCTCGAAGGCTGCCGCGCGCTCGCGGCGCCGGCCAGGGTGGTCTATGCGAGCTCGTGCGCCGTGTTCGGCGGCCCGCTGCCGGATCCGGTGCCGGACACGCAGGCGCTGTGGCCGCAGTCGTCGTACGGCAACGCCAAGGCCGTCGGCGAGTTCCTCGTCAACGACTACTCGCGCAAGGGCTACATCGACGGTCGCAGCCTGCGACTGCCGACGATCAGCGTACGCCCCGGCAAGGCCAACAAGGCGGCGTCATCGTTCGCCAGCGGCATCCTGCGCGAGCCCCTCAACGGGGTCGAGGCCGTGTGCCCGGTCGCGCGCGAGACGCGGATGTGGCTGCTGTCGCCGCGCCGCGCGATCGACAGCATCATCGTCGCCCACGAGACGCCCACGTCGGCGTTCTCGCACACGCGCAGCATCAACCTGCCGGGCATCTCGACCTCGGTCGACGCGATGCTGGCCGCATTGCGCCAGGTGGCGGGTGACGAAGTGGCGTCGCGCGTGACCTTCCGGCCCGATCCCGTCATCGAGCGCATCGTGCGCACGTGGCCCGTCAATTTCGACACGGCGTTCGGGCGCGCGCTCGGCATGCAGGCCGACGCCGATTTCGAATCGATCGTGCGCCAGTACATCGACGACGAGCTCGCCGCCTGACGCGGCGGCGGCGCTCGCCATGACCGCGCATCCCGCCTCGTTCCCCGCTTGGCCTCGGATCTCGCGATGCCGCCTCGCCGCGCTACGCGAATTCCGCCATCGGCTCCACGGCCTGCAGCGCGGCGTCGAGCACGGCGATGCCTTCGTCGCGCATGCGCCGCGCATCCGACAGGATCTGCCGGAAGCGACGCCCCCCCGGCTGGCCGAGGTAGAGGCCGAGGATGTGCCGCGTCATCGCCCGCAGCGGCACGCCCCGCGCAAGCTGCCGCTCGACATAGGGCCGGAAGGCGCGCAGCGCATCGGCGCGCGTCGCTATTGGTGGATCGGTATCGAACAGCCGTGCATCCGCCTGCTGCAGCGTCCACGGGTTGTGATAGGCGAGCCGCCCCAGCATCACGCCGTCGACCATGCCGAGCTCGCGGTCGACCGCGCGCCAGTCGCCGAGGCCGCCATTGATGACGAACGTCTTGTCGGGAAAATCGACTGCGAGCTGATGCACGACGTCGTAGCGCAGCGGTGGCACCTCGCGATTCTCCTTCGGCGACAGTCCCTTCAGCACCGCGTTGCGCGCGTGCACGATGAAGACGTCGCAGCCGCCCACTGCCACCGTGCCGACGAAGTCGCGGACGAATGCGTACGAAACGCCTTCGTCGAGGCCGATCCGGTGCTTCACCGTCACCGGCAGCGACACCGCGTCGCGCATCGCTGCGACGCACTGCGCGACGAGCGCCGGCTCGGCCATCAGGCACGCGCCGAAGCTGCCAGTCTGCACCCGCTCGGACGGACAGCCGCAATTGAGGTTGATCTCGTCATATCCCCAGCGCTCGCCCCAACGCGCGGCCTGCGCGAGCATCGGCGGATCGCTGCCGCCGAGCTGCAGTGCGAGCGGATGCTCCGCGGGATCGAAGTCGAGATGCCGCGGCACGTCGCCATGCGCGAGCGCCGGCGCGGTGATCATCTCGGTGTAGAGCCGGGTACGGCGTGTCAGCAGCCGATGGAAGTACCGGCAGTGCCGGTCGGTCCAGTCCATCATCGGGGCCACGCACAAGCGGTGCGACAAGTCGTTCATTCGATGGATGCTGTGTATGCGGCGAGGTGGCCACCGCCGACAGGATCCGTCATGGCCCAGGCGGCGGGCGTGCCAGAGCTTCCTGGAGAGCCCTCACATCGACGGGCTTTACCAGATAGTCGTCAAAGCCCGCGCTGAACGCTCGCGCCTTGTCCTCGGTCTGCCCGTAGCCGGTAAGGGCCACCAGTCGAACGCTCGCGAGTTCGGGACGCTCTCGAATCCGCTTTGCGAGCTCGAAGCCATTCATTCCGGGAAGCCCGATGTCCAGCAAGGCGACGTCGGGTCGACGGCTCATCACGCGCTCGAGGGCATCCTGCGCGCTATACGCGCAGTCGACTTCATGGTCGTCGAGCGCAAGAATCATCGCGACCGAGTTTGCCGCATCCTGGTTGTCATCGACCACGAGGATGCGCAGCGGTTTCAGCCGCAGGGGATTCGTTGCGACCTCTGCCGATGCCGCTTCCTCCAGCAGAGGCAAGCGGACATGAAATTTCGCGCCACGGCCCCGCCCTTCGCTCGCCACGCTTACAGAGCCCCCGTGCATCTCCACCAGGCGCTTGACGACGGAAAGGCCGATTCCCAAGCCTCCCTGCGCACGGTCGAGCGTGCGTGCGCCCTGGACGAAGAGATCAAAGACCGTCGCCTGCAATTCGACCGGAATAC
>DATBOK010000176.1:0-5292 GCA_036553845.1 Casimicrobiaceae bacterium | reverse complement strand
CGCGCCGCCATGCGCGCGCCGACAACGAGGAGGTAGGTACAAGGTGGCTTCGATCATGGGCGTGACTGCGCCTGCGATACCGCTTTCACTGCGGCCGATCAACACGAGCGTCAGCTTTCGCGATCAGGCATATGCCGCGCTGAAGGAGGCGATCATGAAGACCGACATCTACTCGCAACCACACGAAATCCGCCTCGACGAGCGCCAACTGTCCAAGTCGCTCGGCGTGAGCCGCACGCCGATTCGCGAGGCGATGACGCTGCTCGAGCAGGAGGGATTCCTGCGCACAGTGCCGCGGCGCGGCGTGTTCATTGTGCGCAAGACCAAGAAGCAGATCATCGAAATGATCGAGTTGTGGGCCGCCGTGGAAAGCATGGCTGCCCGGCTCGCGACGATCAACGCGTCCGACGCCGACATCACTAAGCTGCGCTGCATGTTCGACGAGTTCCGCACGTCGACGCCGGCCACGCACATCCAGGAATACTCGGAGGCCAACATCGCGTTCCACCAGGCGATCATCGGACTGTCGGGCTCGCACCTCATGGGTAAGACGATCGAGAACCTGTTCCTGCACGTGCGCGCGATCCGGCGGCTGACGATCTCGCAGAGCGATCGCGCGTCGCGCTCGATCGTCGACCACATGCACATCATCGAGGCGCTGGAGAAGCGCGACACCGAATTGGCGGAGCGGCTTGTGCGCCAGCACTCGCTCGACCTCGCCGCGTACGTGGACAAACATTGCGACTTCCTTACGTGAGCACGATGCCGCCTGAGTACGCTCATCACTTTTCCTCGCCCCCGGCCGTCGCCGCGATGAGCTCGCGGGGTTTTGCATGAACGATGTAGCGGTCGTCGACCTGTCGCGCCTGCGCGGCAAAAAAGGAATTCGCAACCGTCCGAAGGGGCGCCCGGTCGATCCGGCGGCGCTGGAGGAAATCCGCGCGCTCTTGGGCGAGTCGCCGCGCCGGCGCGACCTCCTGATCGAGCACCTGCACAAGCTGCAGGACCGCTTCGGCCATCTGTCGGCGGCGCACATCGCCGCGCTGGCGCAGGAGATGCGCCTGTCGATGACCGAGGTGTACGAGGTGGCAACGTTCTACCATCATTTTGACGTCGTCAAGGAAGGCGAGACGCCACCGCCGTCCATCACCGTGCGCGTCTGCGAGACGCTGTCGTGCAGGCTGGCCGGCGCCGAAGCGCTGCACGACGCGCTCGCAGCACTCGAGGGCCAGGAAGTGCGGGTGATCGGCGCGCCGTGCATCGGTCGCTGCGAGCACGCGCCCGTCGCCGTCGTCGGCAAGCACACCATCGACGCGGCGACGCCGCAGGTCGTGGCCGAAGCGATCGCAGGCAAGCGCGTCGACGCCGAAATTCCTGCCGTGATCGATTACGCGACCTACCGCGCGCAGGGCGGCTACCGGCTCTACCTCGCGTGCGTCAACGGCGAGCGCCGCGCCGACGACGTCATTGCCGAGATGGAGAATTCCGCGCTGCGCGGGCTTGGCGGCGCCGGCTTCCCGACCGGCCGCAAATGGAAGATCGTGCGCGCCGAGAGCGCGCCGCGGCTGATGGCGGTCAACATCGACGAGGGCGAGCCCGGTACGTTCAAGGACCGCTATTACCTCGAGCGCGATCCGCATCGCTTCCTCGAGGGCATGCTGATCGCCGCGTGGGCCGTCGGCATCGGCGACATCTACGTGTACTTGCGCGACGAGTACGCGGGCTGCCGCGCCGCGCTCGAGCGCGAGATCGCGGCGCTCGAGGCCGATCCGCCGTGCCCGCTGCCGACGATCCACCTGCGGCGCGGCGCCGGCGCCTACATCTGCGGCGAAGAGTCGGCGATGATCGAGTCGATCGAAGGCAAGCGCGGCATGCCGCGGCTGCGCCCGCCGTACGTCGCCCAGGTCGGCCTCTTCGGCCGGCCGACGCTCGAGCACAACATGGAAACGCTGCTGTGGGTGCGCGAGATCCTGGAAAAGGGCGCGGCGTGGTTCGCCGGCCAGGGCCGCAACGGCCGCAAGGGCCTGCGCTCGTTCTCGGTGTCGGGGCGCGTGGCGAAGCCCGGCGTGCACCTCGCGCCCGCGGGCATCACCGTGCGCGAGCTCATCGCCGAGTACTGCGGCGGCATGCTGCCGGGCCACACGTTCTACGGCTACCTGCCGGGTGGCGCGTCGGGCGGCATCCTGCCGGCGTCGATGGGCGACATTCCGCTCGACTTCGACACGCTGCAGCCGTATGGTTGCTTCATCGGCTCGGCCGCCGTGGTGGTCCTGTCGCAGCACGACCGCGCCCGCGACGCCGCGCTGAACCTGCTGGAGTTCTTCGCCGAAGAGTCGTGCGGCCAATGCACGCCGTGCCGCGTCGGCACCGAGAAGGCGGTGGGGCTGATGGCGCAGGCGCGCTGGGACAAGCCGCTGCTCGACGACCTGTCGAAGGCCATGGCTGACGCGTCCATCTGCGGCCTCGGGCAGGCGGCACCCAACCCGATTGCCTGCGTCTACAAATATTTCGCGCACGAGCTCGACACATGAACGCACCGCTGCCCCGCGAACTCGCCGAAACGGTGGAATTCAAGCTCAACGGCGTCGACGTCGTTGGCCTGCCGGGCGAGACGATCCTCGAGGCCGCCGACCGTCTCGGCGTGGCGATTCCGCGGCTCTGCTACAAGCCGGGCATGCGGCCGGACGGCAACTGCCGCTCGTGCATGGTCGAGATCAAGGGCGAGCGCGTGCTCGCGCCGTCGTGCTGCCGGCAGCCGGCCAAGGGCATGGAAGTGACCAGCGATTCGCCGCGCGCGCTGCATTCGCAGAAGACGATCGTCGAGCTCCTCGCTTCCGACATGCCGGACAAGGTCTACAAGCCCGACTCCGAGCTCGAGTTCTGGAAGCGCGCGCTCGGCATCGCCAAGCCGCGTTTCGCGCGGCGGACGCAGCCCGCGCCCGACCTGTCGCATCCGGCGATGGCGGTCAACCTCGACGCCTGCATCCAGTGCACGCGCTGCGTGCGCGCCTGCCGCGAAGTGCAGGTCAACGACGTCATCGGCTATGCGTTCCGCGGCGCGCACTCGGCGATCGTGTTCGACGAGGGCGACCCGATGGGCGAGTCCACCTGCGTCGCCTGCGGTGAATGCGTGCAGGCCTGCCCCACCGGCGCGCTGGCGCCGGCGCACGAGGCGTATCTCGTGCCGGTGGACAAGAAAGTGCAGTCGGTGTGCCCGTATTGCGGCGTCGGCTGCCAGCTCACCTATCACATCCACGACAACACGATCGTGCGCGTCGAGGGCCGCGACGGCATCGCCAATCACGACCGGCTGTGCGTCAAGGGCCGCTTCGGCTTCGACTACGTGTCGCACCCGCAGCGGCTCACCAAGCCGCTGATCCGCCGCGAAGGCGTGCCGAAGACCGCCGATTTCGTCGTCGACCCCGCCGCCTATGCGAGCGTCTTCCGCGAGGCGACGTGGGACGAGGCGCTCGCGCTGGCCGGCGGCAAGCTGCGCGAGATCCGCGACACGCGCGGGCCGCGCGCGCTGGCCGGATTCGGCTCGGCGAAAGGCTCCAACGAGGAGGCGTACCTGTTCCAGAAGCTGGTGCGCACCGGATTCGGCTGCAACAACGTCGACCATTGCACGCGCCTGTGCCACGCCTCGAGCGTGGCGGCGCTGCTCGAGGGCATCGGCTCGGGCGCGGTGTCGAACCCGGTGATGGACGTGATGCAGGCCGACGTGGTCATCGTCATCGGCGCCAACCCGGTGGTCAACCACCCGGTGGCGGCGACGTGGATCAAGAACGCGGTGAAGAACGGCACGCGGCTCATTCTCGCCGATCCGCGCCGCTCGGAGCTCGCGCGCCACGCCACCCGCTACCTGCAGTTCAAGCCCGACACCGACGTGGCGCTGCTCAACGCGCTGATGCACGTGATCGTCGAGGAGGGGCTGACCGACCCCGCGTTCATCGCCGACCGCACCAGCGGCTACGACGAGCTGAAGCGCAACGTCGCCGAATTCAGCCCGGAGAAGATGGCGCCCATCTGCGGCATCGACGCGCCGACGCTGCGCGAGGTCGCGCGCATGTTCGCAACGTCGAAGGCGTCGATGATCCTGTGGGGCATGGGCATCTCGCAGCACGTGCACGGCACCGACAACGCGCGCTGCCTGATCGCGCTGTCGATGATGACGGGCCAGATCGGCCGGCCCGGCACCGGGCTGCATCCGCTGCGCGGGCAGAACAACGTGCAGGGCGCGTCGGACGTCGGCCTGATTCCCATGTTCTATCCGGACTATCAGGCGGTGAAGAACGACAGCCTGCGCGCGACGTTCGAGGCGCTGTGGGGCACCAAGCTCGACTCCAAGCCCGGGCTCACCGTGGTCGAGATCATGAATGCCGTGCACGCCGGTGACATCCGCGGCATGTACATCATGGGCGAGAACCCGGCGATGTCCGATCCCGACGTGCAGCACGCGCGTCAGGCACTTGCCGAGCTCGAGATGCTGGTCGTGCAGGACATCTTCCTCACCGAGACCTGCTATCTGGCCGACGTCATCCTGCCGGCATCCGCGTTCCCGGAGAAGACCGGCACGTTCACCAACACCGACCGCGCCGTGCAGCTCGGCCGCCGGGCGCTCGACCCGCCCGGCGAGGCGCGTCCCGACCTCGACATCATCGTGGCGATGGCGCGCGAGCTCGGGCTCGACTGGAAGTATTCGCATCCGCGCGAGGTGTTCGACGAGATGCGCAAGGCCATGCCGTCGATCGCGGGCATCACGTGGGACCGCCTGGAGGCGGAGCACTCGGTGACCTATCCCTGCGAGAACGTCGGCGACCCCGGCGAGCGCGTTGTTTTCACCGAGTCGTTTCCCACCGCAACGGGCCGCGCGCGCATCGTGCCGGCGGAGCTCATCACGGCGGCCGAGCGGCCCGACGCCGAGTATCCGTTCGTGCTGATCACCGGCCGCCAGCTCGAGCACTGGCATACCGGCAGCATGACGCGCCGCACCGCGGTGCTGGACGCGATCGAGCCGGGTCCCGTGGCGTCGCTGAATCCGGAGGATCTCGCCGGATTCGGCGTCGAGCCCGGCGGCACGATCACCGTCACCTCGCGACGCGGCGAGGTGACGCTCTTCGCGCGCGCCGACGTCGGCACGCCGCGCGGGGCGATCTTCATCCCGTTCTGCTTTTACGAGGCGGCGGCGAACGTGCTGACCAACCCGGCGCTCGACCCGCCCGGCGAGGCGCGTCCCGACCTCGACATCATCGTGGCGATGGCGCGCGAGCTCGGGCTCGACTGGAAGTATTC
>DATBOK010000099.1:0-36324 GCA_036553845.1 Casimicrobiaceae bacterium | reverse complement strand
GCCCGGCGCAGCTTGGGGTCCGACAGCGCCGGAGCTAACAGTGGGTTGTATGCAATATTACAAATTAACATACAACAACTGAATCGCGCGTGCAAGCCGCGGGCACGCCCCGCGCAGGTTGGTGCAACGCCGGCCGCATGGGCGCCGCCGGTTGCCAGCGGCTGTCTCAGGCGCCCGGAAACACCACGCTGACGACGACGCCCATGTGATCGGCGCGGTCGTCGGCATGCACGCTGGCGCCATGGAACTGCGCGCACAGGCGCACCACGTAGAGGCCGAGCCCCAGATGCGGGACGTCGTCGCGCGAGCGCGCGCGCACCGACACCATCGAGTCGAAAAGCCGGTCCTGCATGGTGGCCGGCAACGCGGGACCGACATTGCTGACGGCGAGCCGCGTGCCGCCGTGCCAAGGCTCGAGCATGACGCCGATCGGATCCCCGGTGGCGAACTCGACGGCATTGGCGACCAGCTTGTCGAGCATCTGCGCGACGAGCTCCGGCGCGCCATCGACGAAGCGCTGCGGCGCGAGGCTGCATTCGAAGCGGCGCGCGGGGTAGACGCTGCGATAGCCGTCGATGCATGCCGCGACCAGCGCCGTGAGATCGAAGCGCTCGCGCGGCGTGTCGGCCAGCGCCTGCTCGAGGCGCGTCGCCTCGCTCATCAGGGTCAGGATGTGGGCAAGGCGGTCGATGCCGCCCTGCGCGCGCTCGACATAGACCCGTGCGCCGGTCTCGAGCGCCGTCTGGCGCAGGTTGTCGAGCGAGCTGCGCACCACCGCCAAAGGCGTGCGCAGCTCGTGCGACAGGCGCCCGGCCATCTGCTCCTGGTAGGACGCATAGTCGGACAGGCGCGCCAGCGCGCCCGATATGCCGCGCGCGAGGTCGCCGATCTCGTCGCGCGCGGCGCTGCCGGCCAGCGGACCGCTCAGGCGGCCGTGGGCGTCGATCGCGCGGTCGGCGTCATCGCGCAGCCGGCGGATGCGCGAAGTGAGCCACGTCGCGTAGGCCGTCACCGCGAGCGAGCCGACGAGAAGCGTGGCGAGCACGAGGGTGAAGAGACGCTCGAACGCGCGGTTGCGGGTGGCGAGCACGGCGTTGGTGGTTTCCTCGGCGACGACGGCGCCGCGCACGCGGTCACCGACCCAGATCGGATAGGCGGCGCTGACGATCGTCACGCGCGGATCTGCGCCGGCGCGGCGCGCAGTGGATGCGATGCCGTCGAGCGCCGAGGCCACCTCTTCGCGCCCCGGTGGCAACGTCGCCGCGTCGTCGTCGCGAAAATCTTCGGCCGGCTGGTCCAGCACGCGCGCATAGAGCGGGTGCAGCAGGCGCTCGACGCGCCCGGGCGGGGGCAAATCGGCGCTGTCGCGCTGCAACGATCCGGCGCTGGCGATCACCTTCTGCGCACGGTCGACGACGCGAATGCGCGCGCGGGTGCGCGTCAGCCCCTCCAGGATCTGCGCGAGCTCGGCCGCGCCGTCCCCCGGCGCGCGCGTCGCCACCGCGGCGTCGACCAGGTCGCGCGGTGGCGCGCCGTTCTGCATGAACCACGCCGGCGCGGCATCGAAGAGGCGCGGCCGGTCGTGCAGCGCCGTTGCCACTGCCTGCGCAGTGCCGGCGAGGGTGCGTTCCTGCGCCGCGCGCAGCACGCCCTCGAGCTCGCGAATGTACGCGACGCCGAGGAACGGAATCGCCGCGAACACCGTCAGCACGAGCAGGAGCTGCGCGCGGATCCCCAGCGCGACGCGCGGCAGCGCGTTCCTGACCGCCCCCCCGGTGTGCGCTTCGCGCGCCTCCCCAAGTCCCGCGGTGCTCATGCGTCGGGATCCCAGCGGTAGCCGACGCCGTACACGGTGGCGATGCGATCGAATGCGGGATCGAGCGCCGCGAACTTGCGGCGGATGCGCTTGACGTGCGAGGTGATCGTGCCGTCGTCGACCACGGTGCTGGCTTCGCGCATCAGCTGCTCGCGGCTCTGCACGTGGCCCGGATGGCGCGCCAGCGCATGCACCATCCAGAACTCGGTCAGCGTGAGGTCGACACGCGCGCCGCGCCAGCGCGTCGACATGCGCTTGACGTCGAGGGTGAGCGGACCGCGCTCGATCACGTCTTCGGCGCTGGCGGGTGCCGAGGCCAGGTCGCTGCGCCGCAGCAGCGCGGCGATGCGCGCCGCGAGATGCGGCAGGCTCGCGTCCTTGGTCAGGTAGTCGTCGGCGCCCGAGCGCAGCCCGGCGACGATGTCGTATTCCGAATCGCGCGCCGACAGGAAGATGATCGGCAGCGCGGGCGATTGCGCGCGCAATTCTCGCGTCAGCGCGAAACCCGCGTCGGGATCGTCGGCAAGCCCGATGTCGATCAGCGCAAGGTCCGGCAGCCGCGTGCGGAACGCCGCCAGCGCCTCGTCGCGCGTCGCGTAGGCGGCGACGTCGTAGCCATGCCGCCGCAGCGCGTCGGCGTAGTTGTCGCGAATCGCGGGCTCGTCCTCGACGATGGCAATGCGCCGTCCCATGCGCGTCGACTATACCGCAGCGCTCGCGCGCGAAGCGGCGGCGCGCCGCCGCGCCATCGGTTCGCCATGATTGATCGCCGGCGCGCCCGCATTCGCGCCGCGCTGCGGCCCGATGCGCGCGCCTACTCGGCATCGCGGCGCAATGAAGCTCGCGACGGCGCCGCGCAGCGTCAAAGGACGCTCGCGAGCGCGTTGCGGGCGGCGGCGGCCGGTGTTGCGTCGCCGCCGCCCGATGAGGGAGCCCGCCATGCATGCCCGTCCACGTCCGCCATCTCTGCCGCAGGGATGGCGCGGCATCGCCCGCCTCGCGCTCGACGCGCTCGTCGCCGGGCTGATCGCGAGCGGCGTGCTGCTACTCGCGGCGTTCGCCGCGGTGTCGCGCGCCGAGGCGGCGCCGACGCCGGGGCCGGCGCCGATGCACGCGACGCTGGTGCTCGCGGACGATGCACTGCCGGCGTTCGACGCGCCGCTCGTCGCCACCGAGGTCGACGTCAGCGTCGCCGGCATCGTCGCGCGCGCCACCGTAACCCAGCATTTCATCAATCCCACCGCGCAATGGCGCGAGGGCATCTACATGTTTCCGCTGCCCGACCGCGCCGCGGTCGACCGCCTGCACATGCAGATCGGGGAGCGTGTCGTCGAGGGCGAGATCCGCGAGAAGTCGGACGCGCGCGCGACCTACGAGAAGGCGAAGGCGGCCGGCATTCGCGCATCGCTCGTCGAGGCGCAGCGCCCCAACCTCTTCACCGCCCACGTGGCGCACCTCGGCCCGCACGAGACGGTGACGATCACCATTGAATACCAGGAGACCCTGCGCTACGACCAGGGCCGCTTCGTGCTGCGCGTGCCGCTTGCAATCACGCCGCGCTATTCGCCGGCGGCGCAGCGCCAGGTCGATGCCGGGGCCGGCGGCGGGGACATCCTCCCCGGCCCGCGCCTGCAACCTGTCGCGCAATCGACGGGCGGCACCGACGACGAACCGCTGCCGTCGCTGCCTTTCCTCGCCCCGGGCTCGGCGCCCGCCAACCCCGTCGCACTGCATGTGAGCGTCGATGCCGGCTTCGCGCTGTCGCAAATCGCCAGCGCGAGCCACGCAATCGATGTGAAGGAGGAGCTCGCGCACCGCTACGAGGTCACGCTCGCCGACGACGTCGTTGCCGCCGATCGCGATTTCGAACTGGCGTGGACGCCCGAGGTCGGCAGCACGCCCGGCGCCGCGCTCTTCACCGAAAACCGCGACGGCAAGACCTTTGCGCTGCTGATGGTGCTGCCGCCCTCGACGCCGGCCGCAGCGCCGATCGCGCCGCGCGAGGCGATATTCATCATCGACACCTCGGGCTCGATGAGCGGTGCCTCGATCACGCAAGCGCGCGAGGCCGTGCAGTTCGCGCTGGATCGCCTCAAGCCCGGCGACCGGTTCAACGTCATCGAGTTCAACTCCGTGACGCGGCCGCTCTTCGGCGCGCCGATGCCGGCGGATCAAGGCACGCTGGCGCGCGCGCGCGCGTTCGTCGACGGCCTGCGCGCCAACGGCGGCACCGAGATGAAGCCGGCGTTGACGATGGCGTTCAATGCGCCGCCTGCCGATGGTTACGTGCAGCAGGTGGTGTTCCTCACCGACGGCGCGGTCGACAACGAGCGCGAGCTCCTGTCGCTCATCGCCGCGCGCGCCGGCAGCCGGCGCCTGTTCACCGTAGGCATCGGCGCGGGACCCAACACGTGGTTCCTGCGCAAGGCCGCGCAAGCCGGGCGCGGCACCGCGACGTTCATTTCGGACGTGCGCGACGTCAAGGCACGCATGACCGACCTCTACGCCAAGCTCGAGACGCCCGCACTGACCGACATCGACGTGACATGGTCGGTGCCGGCCGACACCTACCCTCGCGCGGTTCCCGATCTCTATGCGGGCGAGCCGATCTTGCTGACGGCGCAGTTCGCGACGCCACTAGTGTCGCTGTCGCTGACCGGCCGGCGCGGCGCCACGGTGTGGGGCGAGCTATTGCCGCTCGCGTCGGGGCAGCCGGCGGAGGGCATCGCCACGCTGTGGGCGCGTGATCGCATCGAGGCGCTGTCCGATGCGATGGTCGACGGCGACAAGGACGCGATCAGGCCGCTGATCGTCGCCACCGCGCTCGAGCACCACCTCGTCAGCGCGTTCACGAGCCTCGTCGCAGTGGATGTCACGCCCGCGCGACCCGCTGGCGCGACCAGCGAGCCCTCGGCCGTCCCGCTCGACATGCCGGCAGGCTACGAAGAGCCTGAAACGCTCGGCGCGCTGCCGCAGACCGCGACACCGGCGCCACTGCTTTTCGCGCTGGCAGTCGCCATGACGCTGGTCGCGCGCGCAGCGCTCGCGCTTTCGCGCCGGCGCCGCGCAGGCGCGGTCCCCCTCGCCGCGCGCGTCAAGGCGGCGCGCGACTGGTGCTGAATGCACGCGCACCCATCGATTCACCGTGGCGCCACATCGCCGCGGACACGCGAGCGCGGCGCCATCGGCATGCATCGAAGCCGGCTGCAGCGTGCCGCCGATCGGGGAGGATCTTTCGGCCGGATTCGCCGGGACGCACGCGTGGCGATGCGCGTGGTGCCGCGGCGGTGCTGCATGAGGTACTTCCGGCGGAGTCTTCCCCGATCGGCGGCGCGACGCGCCCAGGACGCTCACGTGCAAAGTTGACGCGGTGATGACTGCGGCCGCTCGTGTTGCTTTTCTGGTCCGCCGAACGCCTGCGTCCGGCGCCCGGGCCAGCCGGGCGTGGCGCGTTCTCGCCGCGCTCGCCCTCGTCGCCGCCGCTTGCGCTTTTGCGCGCGCTCTCTACCTCGAGGCCAAGGCGACGCTCGGCCAGGCCCTTCTCGAGCGCGCGTGGCTCGCGTCGAAGGCGAGCGGAACGGATGTCAAGCCATGGCCCTGGGCGGACATGCATCCGGTGGCGCGGCTGCGCGCTCCGGCCCAGGACGCCGACGTGATCGTGCTCGCCGGCGCCACCGGCCGCACGCTGGCATGGGGGCCGGGACATCTCGACGGCTCGGCGCGCGCGGGCGATCCCGGCAACGCGGTGTTCACCGCGCATCGCGACACCCATTTCGCTTTTCTCGCCGGCGTGCGCATCGGCGATCGGCTTGTCGTCGAGCGCGTGGATGGCGAACGGGTGGATTTTCGCGTCGACGCGACGGCGGTCGTCAGCGTCGACGCGCTGCGCCTGCGCGCCGTCACCGCGCGTCCGACGCTGACGCTCGTGACCTGCTATCCGTTCGACGCGATCGCACCCAACACGCGCTGGCGCTACGTGGTGAGCGCGACGCGAATCACGCCGGCAGCGGACGCCGCCGGCGCATGACGATCAATTGCCCCTGGGTACCACGGTGGGCGGAATCGAGGCGCGCGCAGTGGTCCCGTCGACAGTGGCGCTGTCAGGCGCGCGCGAGCCGCCCTGGTTCGGCAGGTTGCTGCCGGTGCGGTATACCGGCGGTTGGTAGTTTTCGCCCTTGCTCATCTGGTCGTTGGTGGCGCAGGCGGAGCAGAGGAGGACTGCCAGTATCGCGATCATCTTCATGGTGGCTTCCCTGGATGGTCGTTGGTCTTTGAATCGCTTTCGCGATGAGCGGCAATATACTCGAAGTCGCGGCGAGCTCGGGGCCATTGGCCCCTACGGTCGACCCTCGAGCCCCGGCACGATCCCGGCGACCGTGGTGATCGTGCCATCAGGCGCGAGCTTGAGGGTGCGCCCGTTGCCGGTGTCGGCGATATAGATTGACGTGATGATGCCGTCAGGCGTGACCTTGCGCAGCAGGCCGTAGCCATTGGTGACATAGAGGTTGCCCGCCGCATCGACACCGACCGCGCTGGGACTCGTGATCTGGGCGTCCACGGCGAGTGCGCCATCGCTGTCGCGGTCGTCGCGGCCGATCGCCGGGTCCATTTGAATTTCGGGCAATCCCGAATACGGGTCGATCGGGTTGGGCAGCGCGGCGAAGACATAGTCCTCGCACATCCACAGGTTGCCGTCGCCGTTGCCCGCCACCGTGGTAATCACGCCGTGCGCGTCGACTTTTCGCACCCGATTGTTGTATGGATCCGCGATGTAGAGGTCGCCTTGGACGTCGATGGCAATGCCACTGGCCATCGACACGGGGTAAATCCCGACGTAGGCCGAGTTCATCGATTGCATGCCGGCGTCGTAGCTGCTCGCGTCGGCCGGCGTCGCGATGCCAATCTCCGCGAACTCGGCCGACCCGCCATCGCCTGCGTATCCCATCACGCCATTGCCGGCGAAGCGCGTCAGCACGCCGCTCGCGCCCACCTTGTAGATGGCGTTGCCGCTGCTGAAATACACGTTGCCCGTGGCGTCGGCGACGATCGCGGCCGGCAACGCGATCGCCGACTTCGCGGCGATGGCGGGCGTGACAATCACCTCGCCGAGGGCGTCTTCACACTTAACGTTGAGGATGTAATGGTTCTTGCCGCAGGGATCGTCGACGCTTTGCGCGAGCGCGAGCGGCGGACTGGCCAACCAGACGAGCGCCGCAATCCCGACGGTGACGCGAACGCGATGCATGGCGAGCTCCCGTCGATCGCTTCGCGCCGGCATGGGCTGCGCGGAGGACGGCCTCGCCGCGCGCCGGATCGATGTCGCAAATCTTAGGCTCGCTCGCCCCGGGCGGTTGGCCCCGCACCGGCCACCTATCGAAATTCGCAATTTTTTGCCCCGACCGTCGCCCAAGGGGCGCACAAACCGCGAAAATCCGCCCCATGCAATCCGATGCCTCGCCCACGGCCTCGATCACCCGCATCTGGGAGCGCGCCCGCTCCGGCGACCTGCGCGGCGCCGCCCTTGCCGCGCGCGAAGCCCTGCAGTCGGCCCCCGCCGGGATGTCACGGGCGCACCGGGTGGAATTCCACCTGGTGGCAGCGTCGTGCGCCATGCGCCAGGGGCATCACGCCGAGGCGCTGCGCGATCTCGACGACGCCGGCAAATGCGCCGACGTCGCGCCGACGGACGAAGGCGCGGCCCTGCGCGTCGAAGTGTGGCGGGCGGAGCTTGCCTACTACCAGGGGCGCTACTCGGCGGCCAACGCCATCATCGACCGCGTGGTCGACAGCCTCGAGTCCCGCGGCGACCTCGCGTACGCCGCGTTCGCCTTGCGCGTGCGCTTCGCGATCCTGCTCGCCCACGCAGAATACGACGCCGTCGAGGCCGGTGCCGGTCGCGCGATCCGCGACGCCGAAGCCAGCGGCGACGACTACGTGCTGGTCCAGGTCCTCAACGTGCTCGGCGCGACGTGCTTCGACCGGGCGACCTCCAAGCTGCCCGATCCGCACGCGCGCGCCCACCTCTCGGCGCTGGATCCGCGCGACACCGCGCCGATGGAGGAGGACGCGCGCGCCGCGTTGCAGTATTTCGAGCGCGCCGGCGCGGTGGCGACGCGCGCGCAGTACGAATTCGCGGCGTGGTACGTCGCCGGCAACATCGAGCGGCTCGAGATTCTGCTCGGCAATGCCGAGCGCGCGGTGCGCGCCATTCGCAGGCGGCTAAAGGCGCTGCAGGCGATCGGCGCGCATTACGACGAAATCGTCACGCGATCCAACCTCGCATGGGGACTGCGCGTGATGGGACTGTATGCCGAAGCGCTGCACGAGCTCGATGCCGCGCTGGTGCTCGCACGCGACAGCGGCACGGCGAACGTGCTGCTCGAGTTCCTCGAGTACGATCGCTCGATCGTACTCGCCGCGCTCGGTGACATGGTCGCCGCGCGCGCGAGCTACCGGCGGTACCTGCGCCTCGTGAACGGCTGGAACGCCGGGCTGCGGGACCACGCCACCGACGATCCGCCCGCCGCGAAGCAGAAGCGCCCGCTCGAGCCCTATTTCCTCAAGGCCGCCGATCGCTACATCGAGGAGCACCTCGGCGAGACCATCTCGGTGGAGCAACTCGCCCGCCACTGCGAGGTCAGCTGGCGCACGCTGCAAATGGCATTCGCCGAATACCGCGGAGTCACGGCCGTCGCCTTCATCCGCAACCGGCGGCTCGACGACGCGCACCGGATCCTGTGCGCCAGCGCGATGCCCGTGCAAGCCGTCGCGCAGCGATGCGGCTTTCGCAGCGTCACGACCTTCGCCTGCGAATATCGCAAGCGCTTCGGCGTCGCGCCCAGCCGGCAACGGGCGCTGCAGCCATCGTCCTAGTCGCCTGCGCCCCGCACCGGCAAATCGCGCCCCGGAATGGCGGCGAACAGCGCCTGCGTCCACGGGTGTTGTGGGTGCGCGAAAACGTCGCGCGTGGCGCCGGTCTCGACGATGCGGCCGCGTTGCATGACCGCGATGCGGTCGCAGACCTGCGCTGCGACGCGCAGGTCGTGGGTGATGAACAGGATCGAGAGCTGGAAGCGGTCGCGGATGTCGGCCAGCAGCGCGAGCACGCGCGCCTGCACCGAGACGTCGAGCGCCGACACCGGCTCGTCGGCGATCAGCACCTCCGGCTCGAGCGCCAGCGCGCGCGCAATGCACAGCCGCTGGCGCTGGCCACCGGAGAATTCGTGCGGATAGCGCAACAATGCGCGCGCCGGCAGTTGCACGAGGTCGAGAAGCTCCCTCGCGCGCGCCAGCGCGGCGTCGCGCTCGACGCCGTAGTTGAGCGGGCCTTCGATGATCGAATCGCCGACGGACCGGCGCGGGTCGAGCGAGCGGTAGGGGTCCTGGAACACGATCTGCAGCTTGCGCCGCAGCGGTCGCAGCGCGGCGACACCGAGGCGCGCAATGTCGGTGCCGTCGAGTTCGATCGCGCCGGACGTCGGCTCGATCAGCCGTGCGATCGAGCGCGCCACCGTCGACTTGCCCGAGCCCGATTCGCCGACGAGGCCCAGCACCTCGCCGCGCCTGAGCGCGAGGTCGACGTCGGCGCAGGCAACGACGGCCCCGCGCTTCGCCCGCACGCCGCGCACCGGCCACGTCTTGCCGAGCCCGCGGACCTCGAGGATTGACGCACTTTCGACCGGCGCGCGCGGCGGCGGCACCAGGCTCGGCACCGACGCCAGCAGCATCCGCGTGTAGGGATCGCGCGGGTGACCGAGCACCTCGTCACGCGTGCCGCTTTCGACGATGCGTCCGCGCTGCAACGCGACAACGCGGTCGGCAACCTCGGCGACGACGCCGAAATCGTGGGTGATGAACAGCACACCGGTGGCGCGCTCGGCGGCGAGGCGGCGGATGAGCGCGAGGACCTGCGCCTGCGTGGTGACGTCGAGCGCGGTGGTCGGCTCGTCGGCGATCAGCAGCGCGGGCGCCAGGATCAGCGCCATCGCGATCATCACCCGCTGGCGCTGGCCGCCCGAGATCTCATGTGGCCACGCAGCGTGAATGCGCACTGCATCGTCGATGCCGACCTCGCGCAAGGCGGCGAGCGCGCGCTGTCGCCGCGCCGAAGCACCGTCCGGCGCATGCGCCTTCAACACCTCCTCGATTTGTGCCCCGCAGCGCATCAGCGGATTGAGCGCGGTCGCGGGCTCCTGGAACACCATTGCCATGCGCGTGCCGCGCAGCGCGGCGAGACGCGACTCCGATGCGCCGACGACGTCCTCGCCGGCGACGATGATGCGCCCCGACACCACCGGCAGCACCGGCGGCAAGAGACCCATCACCGCTTGCGCGATCGCCGACTTGCCGGAGCCCGACTCGCCGACGAGGCAAACGATCTCTTCCGGGGCGACATCGATGTCGATGCCTTCGACGGCGTACGCGCGGTCGCCGCGCACCGGCAGCGCGATCGCCAGGTCGCGGATGGCCAGCGGCGCACCCTGTGCCGCGGCGTCGCGCCGCGCACGCTGGCGATCGAGGCCGGCGCCCGGCGTCGCGCTCACAGGTTCCGACGCGTGCGCGGATCGAGCGTGTCGCGCAACGCATCGCCGACGAGGTTGATCGCGAGCACGGTGAGCGCGACGAAGAGGCCCGCCCACAGCACGCCGTGCGGGTAGACGCGGAACAGCGTGCGCCCCTCGGCCATGATGTTGCCCCACGTCGGCGTCTGCGGCGGAATGCCCACGCCGAGGAACGACAGGATGGCCTCGACCAGGATCGCCGTCGCGCAGATGTAGGTCGCCTGCACGATCAGCGGCGACCAGGTTGCGGGCAGGATGTGGCGCGCGATCAGTGCCGGCGTCGGCGTGCCGGCAGCGATCGCCGCCTCGACATAAGGCTCCTCGCGGACCGCGAGCACGACCGCGCGCACCAGGCGCACCACCCGCGGCACCTCCGGCACGACGATCGCGACGATCACCGCGGCGACGCCGGCCGTGGACACCGATACCAGCGCGATCGCGAGCAGGATCGCCGGGATCGCCATCAAGCCGTCCATGACGCGCATGATCGGATTGTCGAAGCCCCTGAAATAGCCGGCGACGACGCCGATCGCCACGCCGATCGCGACCGCGATCGCGGCGACCGCGAGACCGACGAACAGGGATACACGCACGCCGTAGAAAACGCGCGAGGCGACGTCGCGGCCGAGCGAATCGGTGCCCATCCAGTGGCGCACGACGTGCTCACGGCCATCGTCGGCGTGCACCGTCTCGGTGGCAGCGGTGACGAGATTGCGCGATCCCGGCGCGATCGCTGCCGGGTCGAAAGGCGTGAGCCACGGCGCGGCCGCGCCGATCGCGACGATCGCGGCGAGCACGAGGACGCCGAGCACCACGACGGGCTCTCGTGCGAGCCGCCGCAGCATCGACATCGGCACGCAGTCCGGTGCGGCGCACGTGGCGTCTTCGTCGGGCGTCAGTAGCGAATCCGGGGGTCGAGCCACAGGTAGGAAAGGTCGACGGCGAGGTTGAGCAGCACGTAGACGAACGAGAACAGCAGGATCACCGCCTGCACGGTCGGATAGTCGCGCGCCAGCACCGCGTCGACGGTCAGGCGCCCGAGTCCCGGGATGCCGAACACGCTCTCGGTGACAACGACGCCGCCGACCAGCAGCGCCACGCCGAGTCCGATCACGGTGACGATCGGCACCGCGGCGTTGCGCAATGCGTGGCGCACCAGGATCGTGTGCCACGCGAGGCCCTTCGCTCGCGCGGTGCGGATGTAGTCCTCCGCCAGCACGTCGAGCACGCTGGTGCGGGCGATGCGCGCGATCAGCGCGACATAGATCACGGACAAGGTGAGCGTCGGCAGCACGAGGTGCGCGGCAAACCCGGCGAATCCCTCCGCGATCGGCTGATAACCCTGCACCGGCAGCCACGCGAGCTCGATCGCCAGCAGGTAGATGAGCGCATAGCCGATCACGAAAACGGGCACCGAGAAGCCCAGCACCGACAGGCCCATCACCACGCGATCGATCCACGAGCCCTGCTTCCATGCGGCGACGACGCCAAGCGGCACCGCGACCAGCACCGACAGCACGATCGTCGACAGCGCCAGCGCGAACGTCGGCCCGATGCGCCCGGCGATCAGTTCCGCCACCGGCTTGCGAAAGAAGAACGACTCGCCGAGGTCGCCGCTTGCGACGTGTCCGAGCCAGACGAAGAACTGCGACACGATCGGGCGGTCGAGGCCGAGCTTGGCGCGAATGGCCAGGACGTCCTGCGTGGTGGCCGCGGCGCCGGCGATGATCGCCGCCGGATCGCCCGGCGCAAGCCGCAAAAGCGCGAATACCAGCACCGCGACGATCGCCATCACGGGAACCGTGGCGACCAGTCGCCGGGCGACGTAGCTCAACATCGCGCCACGGCCGGCGCGCCGCACTGCGCCGGACGCCGGTGCCCGCAACGGACGCGCGCGGCCACGGACCGGCACATGGCTATTGCTTCGTCATGTTCCAGAACACGGTCACCGGCGACACCACGATGCCGTCGAGGCTCTTGCGCATCAGCGCGGGCTGGTACCACTGGCCGAGGATCGCGTGTGTCGGGTGCTCGATCCAGCGCGCCTGGACCGCCTCGGCGATCGCCTTCTGCTTCGCCGGATCGGTTTCGCGCGCGAAATCGTCGCGCAGCTTTTCCATTTGCGCGTCGCAGGGCCAGCCGAACGCAGCCTTGTCGCAGCTCGCATTGAGGAAGGCGGTCATCACCGGATTGAGGACGTCGGCCGACACCCACGACGTCAGCATCGCATGCCATCCGCCCTGCGACGGCGGATCCTTCTTCGCGCGGCGCGCGACGACGCTCTGCCAGTCCATCGACTGCATGTCGACCGTGAAGCCGCCATGCTCGAGCAGCGACTTGGCCACCGGACCGAGGTTGGCCAGCACCTGCAGGTCGGTCGAATGCAACAGCACGATGGGCGTGCCGTCGTAACCCGCCTCCTTGAGCAGCGCTTTCGACCTGGCGAAGTTCGATTCGAGCAGTCCGTCCATGCCCTTGGTCGACGCCAGCGGCGTGCCGCAGATGAAAAGCGCCTTGCACACCTTGTAGTACCTGGGGTTGCCGATGGTCGCCTTCAGGAAGTCTTCCTGGTTGAGCGCATACAGCACCGCCTGCCGCACCCTGGGATCGTCGAACGGCTTCGCCGTGGAGTTGAAGCGCATCGCGTACTGATTGCCGAGCGGATTGATGTCGACGACGGCGATGTTCGGGTCCTTCTCCACGAGCGGCAGCAGATCGTGCGCCGGCTGTTCGATGAAGTCGATCTCGCCGGCGATGAGCGCGTTGATTGCGGTCTGCTGGTCGGGAATGGCCTTCCACTCGACGCGGTCGACCTTCACCACCTTGCCGCCGGCAAGCCCCGAGGGCGGTTCCGATCGCGGCTTGTACCTGTCGAACTTCACGTACACCGCCTTGTCGCCCGGCTTCCACTCGTCCTTCGCGAACACGAACGGCCCGCTGCCGGTGAAATCGGTGATCTGCTGGTCCGGACTCGTGTCGGCCACGCGCTTCGGCATCATGAACGGCACCAGCGAAGAAGGCTTGCCGAGGCCCAGCAGCACGAGGCCCGTGGGCGACGCCAGCACGATGCGAAACGTCTTCGCGTCGACGGCCTCGAAGCCCTTGACGAAGGACATCATCTTCTGGCCGGTCGCGTCCTTGGCGCCCCAGCGCTTGATCGACGCGATGCAGTCGTCGGACGTCACCGGCTTGCCGTCATGCCACAGGAGGCCGTCGCGCAGCGTCAGCGTGTACACGAGGCCGTCCGGGCTCACCGTGTACCTGTCGACCATCTGCGGCTGCACGTTGCCATTGGCGTCGGTGGCGAACAGCGTGTCGTAGATCATGTAGCCGTGGTCGCGCGTGATGTAGGCCGTCGTCCAGATCGGGTCGACGATCTTGAGATCGGAGTTCATCACCGCGCGGATCGTCGTGGCGCCGGCAGGCGACGTGGCGAAGGCCGCGATCGACATGCAAAGGGCGGCAAGGGCTGCGCGCAAACGGATGGTCATCGCGGCTCCGGAAAATCCTTGCGGTCGATGATAGGCCAGGCGAGTCCCATCTTGCGCATGAACGCGACCCACCGCGGGTCCGCGTGCATCGGCTTGAAATGGGGATCGAAGGCGGTGTTCACGACGCCGGGGTCGCGTTGCGCATACGCGCGCTCCAGCCAGTCGAAAGCCGGTTCGTATTCGCCGCGGCAGACATGCAAGATGGCGACCTGGTACGCGGCCTCGGTGCCGTAGTCCTGCGCGAGCTGGTGCAGGGCGTCGTCCGATGCCGCGCGGTTGCCGATGTCGTGCTGGACGATACCGAGCCCCATCAACCTGAAGACCGGAAGCCGCTCCTGCTCCGCGAGCGCGAGCGCTTCCGCGGGACGACCCTGGGCGAGCCGCGTCACCGCCAGGAAGCAATGCACGAGGCCGGCGTTCGGATTGAGCTCGCGCGCGGTCTGCAGCGTGACTGCCGCCTCGTCGAGCCGGCCCATCAGGTAGAGACGCAGGCCGAGCGTCCGATGCGCGGCCGAGCTCAACGGATCGAGCGCAGTGACACGCCGATACAGCTCGACCGCCTTGTCCGCGCCGCCCAGGATGCGCGTGATGCCGGCGACGGCCATCAGCACGTCCGGGTTGTCGGGCGACAGTCGCAGCGCCGTCTGGTACGAATCGTTCGCCGCCTGCCAGTTCCAGTCGAAGACCTCGCTCACCTGGCCGAGACGGATGTGCGCCTCGGCCAGATTCGGCGCGAGCGCCAGCGCGCGCTTCGCGGCCTCGCGCGCACGCTCGTAGCCTTCCGCCACGCCGGCCCAGCCGTACCCGGCCTGGATGCCATAAGCCTGCGACAAACCCGTCCACGCCAGCGCATAGCCGGGGTCGCGTGCGAGCGCCTGTTGAAAGAGCTCGACACCCCGCGCGACATCCGCTGCCGTCAGGCGCTCGACCACGAAACGGCCCTGCATATAGAGCCTGTACGCCTCGGGGTCATCGGCGCGCCCGGCAGCAGCCGCCTCGACTTCCGCCTTGGCCGCAGCCGCAGCAGTCGCCCCGCTCGCTTCGCCCATCAGTGCCGAGCGCAGCTCCTTCACCACCGACTGCGCGATATCGTCCTGCACGGCAAAGATGTCGTCGAGGTCGCGATCGTAGGTCTCCGACCACAGGTGCGAATCGCTCGCCGCCTCGATGAGCTGTGCGGTGATCCGCACGCGCTTGCCCGACTTGCGCACGCTGCCCTCGAGCACATGGGCGACGTTGAGTTTCTGCGCGACCGACGCGAGGTCGACGTCCTTGCCCTTGAAATAGAACGCGGACGTGCGCGACGCCACGCGCAGGCCGCGGATCTTGGCCAGTACGTTGAGCAGCTCCTCGGACAGGCCGTCGGCGAAATACTCGTTGTCCTCGTCGCGCGACATGTTGACGAACGGCAATACCGCGATCGACGGCGTCTCGCGGTCGACGGGCGCCGACGTCCGCAACGGCGGAAATTGCTGCGGCAGGTCCGGATGGCAGAGCTGGAACACCGCTTCCTTGCGCGCCAGGTCCTTGAGCGCGTGCTCGCCCAGCGGCTTCGCGATGGCGAGCGGCGGCAAGTGATCGCGGCAAAGGTCGTGCGTCGACTCCGACAGCAGCGTCTGGCCGCCGTGGCCGACCGCGAGCAGGCGCGCGACGCGGTTCAACGGCGGCCCGAAGTAGTCGCCGTCGCGAAGCTCCGCCGCGCCCGAGTGGATCGCCATCCGCACGCGAATCCGCGCCGATTCGGGCCAGCGCTCGTGATGCAGCGCGCGCTGCGCCTCCAGCGCCGCCGCCAGCGCATCGGTCGCCGTGTGGAAGGCCGCGCAGAATGCGTCGCCACCGGTCTTGAACACGTGCCCGTGATGGGCGACGATGCAATGCCGCACCAGTGCATCGTGACGCGGCAGCGCCACCTGCATCGCCGCGCGCTGCTCTTCCCACAGGCGCGTGCTGCCTTCGATGTCGGTGAACAGCAAGGTCACCGTGCCGCTGGGCGGCGTGGGGGCGGAAACGTCTGGGCGTGGGTGCGAGGACATCGTGGCGGCCGGGAGACGCGGTCGCGGCGGCCGGCGCGCGACAGGATAACCTTGTTGAGCGCGCAGCGCACGGCCGGCCGCGCACCCTGTACGGCGCTGCGGCGATGTCCGTGACGCCGGTGCTCCGCGGCGCGCTCGAGGGTGCGGTATCTTGCAGGGCTCGCGCCTCGGCGCGCGTCGCGTGATTGACAAAGGACAAGGCATGGCCACGATCGCCGTCGGCGGCTTCCAGCACGAAACCAACACGTTCGCACCGTCGAAGGCGACGTTCGCCGCGTTCGAGCACGGCGGCGGCTGGCCCGAGCTGACCCTCGGCGACAAGATCGCGCCACGGCTCGCCGGCGCCAACATCCCCGCCGCCGGCGCGATCGAGGCGCTGCAAGCGCTCGGCCACCGCACGGTCGGCCTCGCGTGGAGCGCGGCGTCGCCATCGGCGCACGTGACGAAGGACGCATTCGAGCGCATCGGCGGCGAGATCGTGACGCGGCTGGCGGCGGCGATGCCCGTCGACGGCGTCTATCTCGACCTCCACGGCGCGATGGTCACCGAGCATCTGGACGACGGCGAAGGCGAGCTGCTGGCGCGCGTGCGGCGCGTGGTCGGACCACGCGTGCCGGTGGTCGCGAGCCTCGACCTGCACGCCAACATGTCGCAGGCGATGGTCGACCACAGCGACGGCATGGTCGCGTACTGCACGTACCCGCACATCGATATGGCGCCGACCGGCGCGCGCGCTGCGCGGCTGCTCGATCGCCTGCTTGCGGGCGATCGCGCGTACGCCAAGGCACTGCGGCCGCTCGATTTCCTCACCGGACTGCCGGCGCAATGCTCGTTCCTCGAGCCGGCGAAGAGCCTTTACGAATTGCTGGCGCGTCTCGAGCGCGTCCATGACGCCATGCTGTCGTTCACGCCCGGGTTCCCGATGGCCGACATTCCGGACTGCGGGATGGCGGTGTTCGGCTACGGCGCCGACGAGCGGCGCACGCGGGCCGCGGTCGCCGCGCTCGCCGCCGCCGTGCACGACGCCGAGCCGCAATTCCGCATGGAGCTGTTCGATCCGCCGGCGGCGGTCGCGCGCGCCAACGCGCGTGGCGAGCGCGGTGCGCCGGTGGTGCTCGCCGATACGCAGGACAATCCGGGCGCGGGCGGCAACGGCGATACCACGGGATTGCTCAAGGCGCTGATCGACGCCGACGCGCGCGACGCGACGTTCGGCCTGCTGATCGACGCCGCATCGGCGCGCCAGGCGCATGCGGTGGGCGCCGGCCACGCGTCGGCGTTTCGCCTGGGCGAGATCTCGGGCGTTCCGGGCCATGTGCCGCTCGAAGGCGAATTTCGCGTTGAATCACTTGCCGACGGACGTTTCACGTGCACGGGCCCGATGTTCAAGGGCTTCAGGATGGATCTCGGGCCCATGGCGGTGCTGCGCAAGGGCGGCGTGCGCGTCGTGCTGGCGTCGAAGAAGGTGCAGGCCGCCGACCAGGCGATGTTCCGTCACGTCGGCATCGAGCCCGTGCGGGAACGCATCCTCGGCCTCAAGAGCTCCGTGCACTTCCGTGCCGACTTCGAGCCGATCGCGCGCGAGGTGCTGGTGGTGGTCGCGCCAGGCCCGGCGAAGGCCGATCCGACGACGTTCCCGTGGACGCGGCTGCGCGAAGGGTTGCGCCTCGGGCCGATGGGGCCGGCGTTCCACCGCGCACGCTGACCGCCGCGCGATGCCCCGCCGCCGTGTCGTCTGCGCGCTGGTCAAGCACGAGACCAACACCTTTTCGCCGATCGCGACGCCGCTGACGTCGTTCGGGCATGGCAATGGCCCCGCGTTCGGCGAGGCCGCGCGCGCACGGTTCGCGCGGACGAATTCACCGCTCGCCGCGTATCTCGACGTGCTGAAGGCGCGCGGCGACATCGCGGTGACGCCGGTCGCCGCCGAATCGTGGCCGTCCAACGCCACCTCGCGGACGACGTTCGACGCGCTGGTGACGCCGATCGAAGACGCGGTGCGCGCGGGCTGCGACGCGGTGATGCTCGACCTGCACGGCGCGATGGTGGTCGAGGATTGCGACGACGCGGAAGGCGAGATCGTGCGCCGCGTGCGCGCGATCGCGCCGGCGATGCCGATCGCGGTGACGCTCGACTACCACACCAACCTGTCGCGCACGCTCGTCGAGCATGCGACGGTGATCACCGGCTACAAGACCTACCCGCACGTCGACAACTACGACGTCGGCCGCCTCGCCGCGACGATCCTCGTGCGCGCGCTCGACGGCGAGATCGAGCCGGTGATGGCGTGGGGCTGGCGACCGATGCTCGCATCCATCATGCGGCACGCGCCGGAGGATGGGCCATCCGGCGACATCGTCGCGCTGGCGAAATCGCGCGAGGCCGCGGGCGACGTGCTGGCGGCGACCTGGCTGCCGTCGTTCCCGCACGCGGACACGCCGTTCACCGGCGTCTCGGCGATCGTCGTCGCCGATGCCCGTCGCGACGGCCGCGTGCGCGCGCAGAAGCTGGTCGACGAAATGCTGGCCATCGCGTGGGAGCGCCGCGAGGGTTTTCGCTTCGTCGCGCCGCCGCTCGCCGAATCGGTGGCGCAGGCAAAGGCGCTGGGCCTCGCCAATCCCGGCGCACCGGTGCTGCTGATCGACCATTGCGACAACGCCGGCTCCGGCGGCGCGCAGGACGTGATGAAGGTCGTCGCCGAGATCCTCGCGCAGGAACTCGACGGCGTCGCGATCGCGCCGATCCGCGATCCGCAGTCGGTGGCGACCATGATCGATGCCGGCGTCGGCCAGCACGTCAAGCTCGCCCTCGGCGGTCACACCGACATGCCGGCGATCGGGCTGCGCGGCCGCCCGTTGGCGGCGGAAGGCCGCGTCGTCGCGATCACCGACGGCGAGTTCGTGATCACCGGGCCGATGTACACGGGCATTCGCACGTTCCTCGGGCGCACCGCGATCCTCGACACCGGCCGCGCGCGGATCGTCGTCACCGAGCGCCCGCACGAGCCGTTCGACCTCGGCGTGTTCACGCACGCGGGTCTCGATCCGCGCGGCTGTCGCTACGTGATGCTCAAGTCGCGCATCCACTACCGCGCCGGATTCAAGCCGATCGCCGCACACATCGTCGAGTGCGCGGGCGAAGGCGTCACCAACGCCGACCTGTCGGTGTATCCGTATCGACGGCTGACGCGGCCGATCTGGCCGCTCGATCGCCCGTAGCGCCGGGCGCCGGTTCGCGCGCGGCGGGCCACGCGTGCGGATGTTACGATGCCGGCCGGCCCGGACGAGTCACGACGCGATGAGCGCACCCCGCGAATTCGACCTCCTGATCGACATCGGCAACACGTTCCTCAAGTGGGGGCTGTTCCAGCCGGCGCGCGACGGCGGCGCGCGCGAGAACCGCGTCGAATCGGGACACGCGCTGCTGGAGGAGATCTCGCTGCTGCCGCGGCAATTCTCCAAGCTGCCGGTGCCGTCGAAGATCGTCATTTCCAATGTCGCCGGCACGCGCGTGCGCGCGGCGACGATCCGCCTGCTCGAGGTGTGGCCCGGCGCGCCGATGCCGCACTGGCTGATCCCCAGCGAGCGGGAATGCGGCGTGACGAACTCCTACCGCAATCCCGCGCAGCTCGGCAGCGACCGCTGGGCGGCGCTGATCGGCGCGCGCACGCTAATCGGCACCCGGGCGGCGATGGTGGTGATGTGCGGCACCGCCACCACGCTCGATTTCCTGTCCGCGGATGGACTGTTCAAGGGCGGCATGATCATGCCCGGCATCGGCCTCATGCTGCGCTCGCTGCACGAGGGCACGGCGACGCTGCCCGACCAGGACGGGGAATACACCGAGTTTCCGAAACAGACGGTCGACGCCATCGCCAGCGGCTGCCAGAACGCGCAGGCCGGCGCGATCGAACGGCTCTATGCGATCGAAGCCGCGCAGACGCCCGGTCTCGTGTGCCTGCTGTCGGGCGGCGCCGCGCGCGCCGCAGCAGCGCGCATCGCGATCCCCTTCGAGTTGCACGACAACCTCGTGCTCGAGGGGCTTTACGCCATCGCGCAAACGCTGCCGGCCACCTGACCGCCCTGCCTGGCGGCGCGGTGGCGGGCGCCCTTCCCGATGCGCCCGTGTAAGCATAAAGTGCGCTCGGCGACTGATCGCAACCCGTCGCCCTCACCTCCCGGGAGATCACGATGAACGCGATCGACATCCTCGGCCTCCTGGTTCCCGTCACGTATTTCGCCATGCTCGGCATCGAGCGCCTGTGGCCCGCGCGCGAGTTTCCGGTGCGCCGCGGCTGACAGTGGATGGGCATCGTGTTCCTGATACTGGTCGGACTGGTCGGCGCGATCACGCCGCTGGTGCTGCCCGTCGACTGGCTGGCGGCCCACGCGTGGCTGCCGGGTGGCCGCCTCGGCGTCGCCGGCGGTGCACTGGTCGGCTTCGTGGTCGCCGAAGGCGCCGTCTATGCGTACCATCGCGCCGCGCACACGTGGTCGTTCCTTTGGCGCCTCGGCCACCAGGTGCACCACAGCCCCGAGCGCGTCGACATTCCCGGTGCCGTGCTGTTCCACCCGGTGGAGATCGTCATCCAGACACTCGTGCTCCTGTTCGTCACGGTGATCGTGCTCGGCCTCGATCCGCTCGCGGCCGCGATCGTCGGTTATCTCGTGCCGTTCTACGGGATGTTCCAGCACTGGAACATCCGCACGCCGCAATGGCTGGGTTGGCTGATCCAGCGGCCGGAGGCGCACTGCGTGCATCACCGCAAGGGCCTGCACTACTACAACTTTTCCGACCTGCCGTGGTGGGACATGCTGTTCGCCACCTACCGCAATCCGCGCGAGTTCCGCGGCGAGTGTGGGTTCGAAAGCGATGCGCCGGGACGGATGGGCGCGATGCTGGCTTTCGCCGACGTCAACGCGCCCTTCTACGGCGAAGGCAGCCGCGGACAGAAGGCACCGGTCAGCGCTTCCTGACGCGCGCGGCCGGTACGCCCGGCCGCGACGGTTACAAGCCTATAACCAGAAGTTCCTTGGGGAACGACCGGGGCGACCTTACCCTCGAAGCTGGTGCGCCGAACAGCGCGCGCGAGCTGGCAAGGAAGGCGGAACGATGTCGAACGTGCATGTCATCCACGAGAACGACGCCTGGGTCGAGCCCCTGCGTGCCGCATTCCACGAAATCGACGTGCCGTTCGTCGAATGGTTTGTCGACGACGGGTTGCTCGACCTCGGCGCCGAGCCGCCGCCCGGCGTGTTCTACAACCGGATGAGCGCGTCGTCGCACACGCGCGGACACCGCTACGCGCCGGAACTCACGGCGGGCATCCTCGCGTGGCTCGAGGCACATGGCCGGCGCGTGATCAACAACGGCCGCGCGTTGCAGCTCGAGATCAGCAAGATCGCGCAGTATGAGGCGCTATCACGGTACGGCATCCGTACGCCGCGCACCGTTGCCGCCGTGTCGAAGGATGCGCTGGTGAGCGCCGCGCGCAGCTTCCGCGGGCGCTTCATCACCAAGCACAACCGCGCCGGCAAGGGCCTCGGCGTCAAGCTGTTCGACAGCGTCGACGCGCTGGAAGCGCACATCCGCACCGACGCATTCGAGCCGTCGGTCGACGGCATCACGCTGATCCAGGAATACATCGCCGCGCCGCGACCGTTCATCACGCGCGTCGAGTTCGTCGGCGGCAGGTTCCTGTACGCGGTGCGTGTCGACACTTCGCTCGGCTTCGAGCTTTGCCCCTCCGATGTCTGCCAGGTCGGCGACGCGTTCTGCCCGGTCGGCGAGACCGCGCCCGCCACCGTCGCGCCGCGCTTCGCCATCATCGACGGCTTTTCGCATCCGATCGTCGAGCGATACGCGCGTTTCATTGCCGACAACGGCATCGGCATCGCCGGCATCGAGTTCATCACCGATCGCGAAGGCGAGCTTTGGACGTACGACGTCAACACCAACACCAACTACAACCCCGACGCCGAAAAGGCGGCCGGCAAGTACGGCATGCGCGCGATCGCGCGCTACCTCGGCGACGAGCTGCGCCGCATCGAGCGCAAGGAGCGGGAGACGATGCTTGCGTAGATTCAGCGTTCCGGCGCTAACTCTACGCAAGCCCTACGACGCAGCGCCGCGCATCCAGCCCAGCGCGCGCCTCAACATTCGCGTGGCAGCTTGCCCTTCGGCTGGGGATGGATGTTGTCCACCCAGTGCACCTCCTCCGGGTTCGGCTCGACGTTGGGCAGATCGAGGTTCACCACCACCGGCTGCTGGCCGCTGCGGCAGAGCACGCACGACAAGGGCTCGTCGTCGCTGGCGTTGATTTCCTGGTGCGGCACGTAGGGCGGGATGTAGATGAAGTCGCCCGGACCGGCCTCGGCGGTGAATTCGAGGCGATCGCCCCATTTCATCCGCGCGCGGCCTTTCACCACGTAGATCACGCTCTCCACCGGACCGTGGTGATGCGCGCCGGTCTTCGCCTTCGGATGGATCACCACGGTGCCGGCCCAGATCTTCTCGGCACCCGTGCGCGCATGTGTGATCGCCGCTTCGCGCGTCATTCCGGGCGTCTGCGCGGTATTGGCGTCGAGCTCGTTCGCGTGAACGACGCGAACACCATGCAATCGCCAGCGGGTTTCGGACATTCGACGACTCCTTTCGATGCCGATCGTATGTCGCCGGCGGCGGCTCGCGCAAGCGCGACGCGACCGCCGGCTTCACGCGCGCGCGGGGAAATCGAATCGAGGTGAACAGGAGTCGATTTACCGCTGCACGCCCGCGTATTGTGCGGCGCAGTATGATGATCCCTTTCGCACCCGCGGGAGCACCTCCATGAGCCAACGCGAAGTCGTCATCCTCTCCGGCGCACGCACCGCCATCGGCGATTACGGTGGCAGCCTGAAGGACATCCCGCCCGTCGAGCTCGGCGCCAAGGTCGTACGCGAAGCCGTGGCGCGCGCCAAGGTCGATCCGAAGGACATCGGCCAGTGCGTGTTCGGCAACGTCATCCACACCGAGCAGCGCGACATGTACATCTCGCGCGTGGTCGCGGTGAACGGCGGATTGCCGGTCGAATCGGCCGCGCTGACCGTCAATCGCCTGTGCGGCAGCGGCCTGCAGGCGATCGTCAGCGCCTCGCAATACATCTTGCTCGGCGATGTCGACGCCGCGATCGGCGGCGGCGCCGAGAGCATGAGCCGCGGCGCGTACGCCTCGGCGACGCAGCGCTGGGGCGCGCGGATGGGCGACACCAAGATGGTCGACATGATGGTCGGCGCGCTCACCGATCCGTTCGACACCGTGCACATGGGGATCACCGCCGAGAACGTCGCCAACAAGTGCGGGCTCACGCGCGAAGTCCAGGACAAGTTCGCGGTCGAAAGCCACAAGCGCGCGGCGGCGGCGATCGCCGCCGGCCATTTCAAGAGCCAGATCCTGCCCGTGGAGCTGAAGTCGAAGAAGGGTCCGACGCAGTTCGACACCGACGAGCACGTGCGCGGCGACTCGACGCTCGAGGGCATGGCGAAGCTGCGCGCGGTGTTCGTCAAGGAGAACGGCACGGTCACCGCCGGCAACGCCTCTGGCATCAACGACGCGGCCGCGGCCGTCGTGCTGATGGAGAAATCCGTCGCGCAGCAGCGCGGGCTCACGCCGATGGCGCGGCTCGTTGCCTACGGCCACGCCGGCATCGACCCGAAGATCATGGGTCTCGGCCCGGTGTCGGCGGTCAAGCGCGCGCTCGCCAAGGCGGGGCTCAAGATCGGCGATCTCGACGTCATCGAATCGAACGAGGCGTTCGCCGCGCAGGCGATGGGCGTATCGAAGGAGCTGGGCCTCGATCCGGCGAAGGTGAACCCGAACGGCGGCGCGGTGGCGCTGGGGCACCCGATCGGTGCCACCGGCGCGATCCTGACGATCAAGTGCATGTACGAGCTGCAGCGAACCGGGAAGCGCTACGGCCTCGTCACGATGTGCATCGGCGGCGGACAGGGGATCGCCGCGATCATCGAGCGGATGTAAGGTGCTCCGACCGCGTTCGCGTGCGACGCGACGCCAAGAGTGCACGCGAAGATCGCCGTAACTGCCGCGTCGAGTGGACGCCGGCGCACGAGGCTATCGCCACGCGTTGCCGACCTGGATGTACACCGCGTGGTCATAGTTGCTGTCTGCATAGTCGAGGCCCACATACATTCCGAGACGCCGCGCGATCAGGTAGCGGAAGCCCGCGCCCTTGGTGACTGCCGTGGGAGCATCGTTGAACCCGTCGTGCGTGCCCCAGGCGCGCCCGGCGCCCACAAAACCAATGAGCGCCCAGCGCGGCGTCAGGTTCCACCGCAGCTCGGCCTCGGCGACACCGGTGTTCACGTCCTGCAACCGCGCAGCCGGCACGCCGCGCAGGTCGACGAACGGCAGCATGTAGAACGGCACGTCGCCGCGCGCGGCGCGGCCGTCGATGCGAGTGCCCAGCACCAGGCTTTGCCCGAACGGCCAGTAGGCGAACGCGTGCGCGCGATACGACTGGAACCGGTTGTCGCTGCCCCAGCTGGGATCGTAGAACGTGAGATCGACGCTGCCGGTCCAGCCGCGCGAGGGGGTGAAGATGTTGTCGCGCGAATCATATTCGATCGTCGGGCCGATGCCCGAGCTGCGCCTGGCGAACGCGAATTCGGGAAGCATCGCGTCGCCGATGTTGTCGGTGTGCAGGCTGTTCTTCGTGTCCAGGTAGATCCATCGCCCGGTGATCCACGTATTGCTGTTCCCCAGCCGGTACAGCAACTGCTGCATGGAAGCCCAGCCGTCGAGCGTGTAACCGATCTTGCGCTCGCCGCCGCCGAGCTGGCCGTCCAGGCCGTAGAAGTCGAGGTTCAGCGACATCTTGCCGACCCCGCCGCGGTAGCGCCAGCGGTCGTCGGCGAAGCTCGCCATCCCGCCTAATCCCCCGAACTTGGTGCCGTTCTCGGTCGCCGCGGCGGCGACGGCGAAGATGTCGGGCGGAATCGGATCGCCCGACGGGCCCGTGCGCGCCGCACTGTCGCGCATCGAGTCGCGGAAGAACACCGCCGCGATGCCACCGCCGAAACCGACCGCGGGTTCGGTGATGACGATCGGCACCGGCAGGAAGCCCTTGCGATCGAGCAGCCAGTTCGAAGCGTCGAACTGGCCGTCCTGCTCATCGATGAACGAGTCGTACCAGGCGGCCGAGGCCAATGGTGCCGACAGAAGAAACCCAGTTGCGAGGATGTACGCCAACGTGCGCAAACCAAGAGGGTTGCGCCTGTCGCCACGGCGGCGCGTCAAGGATGCCGATTGGAGGTGCCGCTCGCAGGGTCGATCTTGCATAGACGTCCTTCACATCAGCGAAGCGGCCGGAAACCGCGGATCATGCTTGCGTGGTCGTCAGCCGGGCGGCGACTCGCGCAGGACACAGCGGAACCCGAGATGGCAGGTCGACGTGTCGACAGCCTGCGGCATGCGCGCCGCCGGCCGATAGCGGCGGCAATAGTTCGGCGCGCACAGAAATGAGCCGCCCTTCATCACCCTGCGTGGAATGCGGATCGACGGCGTGCGCGCATCGATGCTCGCCTCGAGATCGCAACCGCGAGGATTCTCCAGCGTGCAGCACGCCTTCTTGATCTTGCCGTGGTCCTGGTAGAAATCGGACGTCCACTCCCAGGTGTTGCCGCACATCTCGTACAGGCCATACCCATTCGGGGGGAATGCGCCTACCGGCGCCGTCCACTCGTAGCCATCCTCGACGAGATTTTGCCAGGGGAACTCGCCCTGCCAGGTGTTCGCCATCGCCCTGCCGCCGGGAGTCATTTCCTCGCCCCACGCGAACTCGAAACCGTCGAGACCGCCGCGCGCCGCGTACTCCCATTCCGCTTCGGTTGGTAGGTCCTTGCCCGCCCATCGCGCATACGTCATCGCGTCTTCGTACGCGATGTGCACCACCGGATGCTTCCAGAGGCCCTGCAGCGAGCTTGAGGGCCCGCGCGGATGGCGCCAGTCGGCGCCAGCCACGTAAGTCCACCAGTTGTAGTGGTTCTTCAGATCGACCGGCCCGTCGGCCTTTTTGAACATCACCGACGATGGCACCAGCAGCTGCGGCTTCGCATCGGGATAGTCGGCCGCGTTCGCCGGCCGCTCGGCGAGCGTCACGTAGCCGGTGGCGTCGACGAACTTGCGGAAGTCGGTGTTGGTGACGGCATGCGGGTCGATCCAGAAGCCGTCGACGCGCACGCTGTGCGCCGGCGCTTCCTCGGGGTAATGCGAGTCCGATCCCATGCGGAAAGTGCCTCCGGGGATGTGCACCATGCCGGAAGAGGCGCTCGCGGCGCTGCGCGGCGGTGCGCTCGCGATTTCGGTCGATATCATGATGACTGATTAAAGGTTTCGCGAAACGTCTGGCCGCGATGGACAAATCAGGATTCGAGCGTCATCACTGGCACGGAATGCCGACGATCGTGAAAACGTCCAGCTCGACAAGGATAATACGAAGTTCCGATGGTTGGTCCGTCGTGGCAGATTTGCAGTCGAACCGGTTATCCGCGGCGTTGTGCTGCTGAGCGGCGATGACAGCCGTTTAACCTTGGCACTAGTATTAAACTACACTTCGAGCTGGATGCATCCTTCCTATTTGGACAGCCAATCCCGCCGATGACTGTCCACCAGATCGAAGCGTTCGCCATCATCGTGTCGATGATGGCGCTGTTCCTGTCCGGGCGTCTGCGCTACGACGTGGTCGCCGCGCTCGCGTTGCTGGCGGCGCTGGTGCTCGGCGTCGTGCCGGTGGCGAAGGGATTCCTCGGCTTCGCCAATCCGGTGATCGTGATCATCGCGTCGGTGCTGATCGTCAGCCGCGCAATTGCGGCGTCCAACGTGCTCGAGGTGTGGATCGGCACGCTGCTGCAGCGCGTGCAATCGACGTCATTGCAGGTGGGCATCCTCACCGCGGCCGTGAGCTACCTGTCGGCATTCATCAAGAATGTCGGCACGCTTGGCATCTTCATTCCGCTTGCGATCCGCACGGCGCAGCGCTCCGGGCAATCGCGCTCGATCTACCTGATGCCGCTCGCGTTCGGCTCGCTGATCGGCGGCACGATCACCAAGATCGGCACGTCACCCAATCTGCTGATCTCCACCGTTCGCCAGGAGCTCGGCGGCGCGCCGTTCGGGCTCTTCGATTTCGCCGCCGTAGGCCTGCCGCTCACCACGCTCGCCATCGTGTTCCTCGCCTTCGGCTGGCGGCTCCTGCCGCATCGCGAAGGCCGCAAGGGCGCCGACGAAGCGTTCTCGATCGAGTCGTACACCACCGAGCTGCACGTGCCCAAATCCGCCGACGATCCCAAGCTCACGGTGGCCGCATTCGAGGAGCTGAGCGACGATGCGGTGTCGGTCGCGGCGATCGTGCGCGAAGGCACGCGGCGCTACATCCCGGCGGAAAACTGGCGAATCTATCCGGGCGACGTGCTGGTGGTGCTCGCCGATCCCACCGTCGTCGAGAAGATCGTCGCCAAGACCGGCTTCGAGGTCGTGGGCTCCAAGGAGCTCGCCAAATCCGAGGAGAAGAGCGACGAGATGGAAGCGGTCGAGGTGATCGTCCCGGCCGAATCGATGCTCGTCGGCAAGACCGCGGCGTCGCTCGGGCTGCGGCGCCGCTACGGCGTCAACCTGGTCGCGATCCGCACGGCCGGTGCGGCGTCCAAGGCGCGCCTTCGCGCATACCGCTTCGCCGTCGGCGATGTCGTGCTGCTGCAGGGCTGGGGCAAGCAGCTCGCCGCATCCATCACCGAACTGGGTGTGCTGCCGCTCGCCGATCGCAAGCTGACGCTGGGCCGCCAGGTGACGGGCCTCGTGCCGATCGCGCTGCTCGCCGCCGCGCTGGTGCTGGTCGGCTTCGGGCTCGTCGACGTGGAGGTGGGCTTCTTCGGCGCGGCCGTGCTGACGATCCTGTTCAGGCAGGTGTCGCTGAAGGATGCGTATGACGCCATCGAATGGCCGGTCATCGTGCTGCTCGGCTGCATGATTCCGATCGGCGAAGCGCTGAAGGACACGGGCGCTGCGGCGCTGCTGGGCAATGTGCTGACGCACTTCGCGCAACATTTGCCGGCGTTCGCCGCGCTGGGGCTCGTCGTCGCCGTGGCGATGCTGGTGACGCCACTGCTGCATCACGCCGCCGCCGTGGTGGTGCTCGGACCCGTGGCCGCCGCGCTCGCCGGCAACCTGGGCTACCGCACCGACGCGTTCCTGATGGCCGTGGCACTCGGCTGCGCATGCGATTTCCTGACACCGATCGGGCACCAGAACAACACGCTGGTGATGGAGCCGGGCGGCTATCGCTTCGGCGACTACTGGCGCCTCGGCTTGCCGCTGACGCTGCTCGTGCTGTTGCTCGGCACGCCGCTGATCCTGTGGCGCTGGCCGTTGCACTGACGGCTGGCGGGACCGGCGTCGCCAGAGCTCCGTCGCAGCACCTCGCACCAAGCGCGTTGACGCGGCGGCACGGACGCGCGATAGCGTACGATCGACGATCATCCTCCCGCGTCGCCCATGGAGCGTTCAATGGCCCTGAAGCAAATCCTGGTTCACGTCGATGACGACACCGCACGCAGCGCGCAGCGCACCGCCGTCGCGGCGCGACTCGCCCGCACCCACGACGCGGAGCTGGTGGGGGTGTACCTGGTGACCGGCGTGGCGATGACGCCGTCGCTCGCGGCAATGCTGCCCGATGACATCGTGCGTGCGCGCCTCGCGGAATCAGGCGGCGCGCAGCATCACGCCGAGCGCGCATTTCGCGACGTGGCCGCCAAGGCCGCGCTCGCCGCGATCGACTGGCGCGCGCCTGCCGGCGCACCGATCGAGGCGGCCATCGCACACGGCCGCGCGACCGACCTCATCGTCGTCGGCCAGGCCGAGCCGGGTGGCGCGGACGTGGTATTCGCCACCGATCTCCTCGATGCTGCCGTGCTGGAGACCGCGCGGCCGGTGCTCGTCGTGCCCTACATCGGCGCGTCGGCGACGTCGGGCGAGCACGTGCTCGTCGCCTGGGATGGCGGCCGCGAAGCCACGCGCGCGATCGGCGATGCGATGCCGCTGCTCGAGCGCGCGCGCAAGGTGGAAGTGCTGGCGATCGACGCCGGCGACGCGACGGACGCCACGGGCGCGCCCGCCGCGGCGCGACTCACCGCTTGGCTCGCGCGGCATGGCATCGACGTCGGCGTCGTGCACCACGACACGACCGATGTCGGCGTCGCGGCATGGCTGCTGTCGCGCGTCGCCGACTCCGGTTGCGATCTCGTGGTGATGGGCGGCTACGAGCACGCGCGTGCACGCGAACGCGTGATGGGAGGCGCCACGCGCGAGATGCTCGAAGCGATGACGGTACCGGTGCTGATGTCGCACTGAGCGCGGCGGCGCCGCCGCCGGGCAATGCTCAGCCGAGATTGGGCGCGAGACGCCGCCGCGCGTCGTCGATCGAAATGCCCGCGCGCGCGGCGAAGTCCGCGAGCTGGTCGTCGCCGATGCGCCCGACCGCGAAATAGCGCGCGTCGGGGTGCGCGAGATAGAACCCCGACACCGACGCCGCCGGCCACATCGCGAAGTTCTCGGTGATGCTCATGCCGAGCCTGTCCGCCTCGAGCAATTCGAAGAGCGGGCCCTTCACCGCGTGATCGGGGCACGCCGGATAACCCGGGGCCGGGCGGATGCCGCGATATTCCTCGCGCACCAGCGCCGTGGTGTCGAGGTGCTCGTCGGGCGCGTAGCCCCACAGCTCCTTGCGCACTTTCGCGTGCATCCATTCGGCGAACGCTTCGGCGAGGCGGTCGGCGAGCGCCTTCAGCATCAGCGCGGAATAGTCGTCGTTGCTCGCCGCGAATTGCTCGAGCTTGCGCTCGATGCCGACGCCGGCGGTGACCGCGAAGGCGCCCACGTAATCGCGGGTGCCGGCGGGCGCGACGAAATCGGCGAGGCACAGATTCGGCCTGCCGTCGGCCTTTTGCGCCTGCTGGCGCAGGTTGCGCCATGTCAGCGCTTGGGTCTCGCGGGCGTTCGAATCCCACAGCACGATATCGTCGCCCACCGCATTGGCGGGCCAGAAGCCGGCGACGCCATTGGCGGTGAGCCAGCGTCCCTCGACGATCCGCGCGAGCATCGCCTTGCCTTCGGCAAGCACGTTGCGGGCCGCTTCGCCGACGACGGGATCGTCGAGGATCGCGGGATACGGCCCCGACAGTTCCCACGCCTGGAAGAACGGCGCCCAGTCGATATAGGGCACGAGCAGCGCGAGATCGACGTTGCGCAGCGGGCGCTTGCCGACGAGCGCCGGCGCCGGCGGCGCGTAGGCGCGCCAGTCGGACGCGAACGCGTTGGCGCGCGCGCTGGCCAGCGCCACGAGCTTCGGCCCGGACTTCGCCGCATGCTGGGCACGCACGCGCGTGTAATCGGCGGCCACCTCCGCCGCGAACGCGTCGCGATGCTCGGCCGACAGCAGGCGCGTGGTCACCCCCACCGCACGCGAGGCATCCGGCACGTACACCGTGACGCCCTTGTAATGCGGCGCGATCTTCACCGCGGTGTGCACGCGCGACGTGGTGGCGCCGCCGATCAGGAGCGGCAGCGCGAAGCCTTCGCGCTGCATTTCGCCGGCGACGTGCGCCATTTCCTCGAGCGACGGCGTGATGAGCCCCGACAGCCCGATGGCATCGGCGCCGCGCTCGCGCGCCGTGGCCAGGATCTTCTGCGCCGGCACCATCACGCCGAGATCGATCACGTCGAAGTTGTTGCACTGGAGCACGACGCCGACGATGTTCTTGCCGATGTCGTGGACGTCGCCCTTGACGGTCGCCATGACGATCGTGCCCTTCGGCTTCGAGGCGACGCCCGACAGGCGCTTTTCCTCCTCGATGAACGGGATCAGATGGGCCACCGCCTGCTTCATCACGCGCGCGCTCTTCACCACCTGGGGCAGGAACATCTTGCCGGCGCCGAAGAGGTCGCCGACGACGTTCATGCCCGCCATCAGCGGCCCCTCGATCACCTCGATCGTGCGCCCGCCACGCGCGGCGACGGCCTGGCGCGCGGCCTCGGTGTCGTCGACGATGAAGTTGCCGATGCCGCGCACCAGCGCGTGCGTCAGCCGTTCCTCGATGCTGCCTTCGCGCCAGGCGAGATCCTCCTCGGCCTTGCGGCCGGTGCTGCGGTAGCTCTCGGCGAAGGCCACGAGTCGCTCGGTGGCGTCGGGCCTGCGGTTCAGAACCGCGTCCTCGACATGCTCGCGCAATGCCGGATCGAGCTCGTCGTAGACGCCGAGCTGACCCGCGTTGACGATGCCCATCGTCAGCCCGGCGCGGATCGCGTGATAGAGGAACACGGTGTGGATCGCCTCGCGCACGGGATCGTTGCCGCGGAAGCTGAAGCTCACGTTGGAGATGCCGCCGGAGACCTTGGCGTGCGGGAGATGCGTGCGCACGAAGCGCGTGGCCTCGATGAAATCCACCGCGTAGTTGGCGTGCTCCTCGATGCCGGTGGCGATCGCGAACACGTTGGGATCGAAAACGATGTCCTCGGGAGCGAAGCCGACCCGGTCGACGAGGAGGTCGTAGGCGCGGCGCATCACCGCACAGCGGCGCTCCAGCGTGTCGGCCTGTCCCTGCTCGTCGAACGCCATGACGATGGCGGCCGCGCCGTAGCGGCGCACCAGCCGCGCCTGGCGCAGGAACTCGGCCTCGCCTTCCTTCATCGAGATCGAATTGACGATGGGTTTGCCCTGCACGCACTTGAGACCGGCCTCGATCACCTCCCACTTCGACGAGTCGATCATCACCGGCACGCGCGCGATGTCGGGCTCGGACGCGATGAGCGACAGGAAGCGCACCATCGACGCCTTGGCATCGAGCATCGCCTCGTCCATGTTGACGTCGATGACCTGCGCGCCGCTCGCGACCTGCTGGCGCGCGACCTCGACCGCGCCGGCGAAGTCACCGGCGAGGATGAGGCGCGCGAACGCCCGCGAGCCGGTGACGTTGGTGCGTTCGCCGACGTTGACGAACAGCGTGTCGTCGCCGATCGACAGCGGCTCGAGGCCGGCGAGGCGCAGCACGCGCGACGCGCGAGGCTCGATCGCCATCAGGCCGTTTCGAGCGCCGCCGGTTGCGGCAGCCGGCGTGGCGGCACGCCGGCGACGGCGCGCGCGATGGCGAGGATGTGCTCCGGCGTCGTGCCGCAGCAACCGCCGACGATGTTGACGAAGCCCGCGCGCGCGAACTCGTCGAGCAGGCCCGACGTCTGCGCCGGCGTCTCGTCGTAGCCCGTATCGGACATCGGATTGGGCAGCCCGGCGTTCGGATAGCAGAGGACGTAGGTGTCGGCGAGGCGCGCGATGTCCTCGATGTAAGGGCGCATCAGCGCGGCCCCCAGTGCGCAGTTGAGGCCGACGGCCAGCGGGCGCGCATGGCGGATCGAGTTCCAGAATGCTTCGGGCGTCTGTCCCGACAGCGTGCGCCCCGACGCGTCGGTGATCGTGCCCGAGACGAAGATGGGCAGGCGCTGCCCGCGGCGCTCGAACACGCCCTCGATCGCGAACAGGGCCGCCTTGGCGTTGAGCGTGTCGAACACGGTCTCCACCAGCAGCAGGTCGGCCCCGCCCTCGACCAGCGCGTCGGCGGACTCGGCATAGGCCGCGGCCAGCGCGTCGAAGCTCGTGTTGCGCGCACCCGGATCGTTGACGTCGGGCGAGATCGACGCCGTGCGGTTAGTGGGTCCGAGCGCACCCGCGACGAAACGCGGCCGCGCCGGATCCTTCGCCGTGAAGCGGTCGGCCGCTTCGCGCGCGATCGCCGCCGCGGCGCGATTGATCGCCGCCACTTCGGACTGCATCGCATAGTCCGCCTGCGCGATCGCGGTCGCGCTGAACGTGTTGGTCTCGATGATGTCGGCGCCCGCCGCGAGGTAGGCGTCGTGGATGCCGCGCACGACGTCGGGGCGCGTCACCGACAGGAGGTCGTTGTCGCCCTTGAGCTCGTGCGAGTGGTCGTGGAAGGGGCCGCGGAAGTCCGCTTCGCCGAGGCGGCATTGCTGGACCATCGTGCCCATCGCGCCGTCGAGCACCAGGATGCGGCGGTCGAGCAGTCGGCGGAGTTCGTCGGTTCGGTCGGGTTGCATGGCGTGGCGCGTCGCGGCGGCGAAAAAAAGACCCGTTCAGCTTGCACTGCGGGTCGACATCGCCAACGCCGCTTTAGCAGTATTTGTAGAGCGCCCGCAAGCTGGGAGGCCGAGGCCGGCTTCCAATCAAATCGGCGCTATGCAACAAGGGTAGGGGCGTGCCTGCGCAAAGTCAACCGCCGGCCCGCGCCCGCTTGCGGCGAACCGCCGGTTCCAACGATATTGCCGGATGCGCGCCGCGACCTTCGTGGTAAATTCTTCATCGCCATGAAGCACCTCAACCCCAGGGAAGCGCACGAGTTCCTGCAGAAGAATCCGCAGGCGGTGTTCGTCGATTGCCGCAGCGAGATGGAGTACCTGTTCGTCGGCCATCCCAACGGCGCGCAGCACGTGCCGTGGAACGACGGCCCCGACTGGGAGATCAATCCGCACTTCGTCGGCCAGGTGAAGAAGATCGCCAGCATGCACCGTCCGGTTGTGCTGATCTGCCGCAGCGGCCACCGCTCCGTCGATGCCGGCCTCGCGCTCGAGGAAGGCGGCTTCAAGGAGGTCTACAACGTGCTCGAGGGCTTCGAAGGTCCGCTCGACGACGATCACCATCGCGGCACGCAGTCGGGCTGGCGATTCGACGGCCTGCCCTGGGAACAGCTCTAGTCCGCGCCGCCGTCGCCGCGCGCAGCGCGAGGCCTGGATGAGCAGCGAGGCGCCGAGCGCCGACCCTTCGCTTCGCCACGCGTTCGAGCGTGCTCGCGACGCCGATGCCGGCGATGCGGAACTCGCGTTCCATCGCGCCCGGCTGGCAGACGAAGGCCCGACGCTCGTCGCGATGTGCGGCATCGGGCGCCTGCTCGTGCCGCTCGCGGCCGGCGGCGCAACCGTGCATGGCGCCGACGCCTCGGCCGCGGCGATCGCCGTCGCGCAAGCGCGGCTCGCCGAGCGCCACTGCGACGCCCTGCTCGTGCGCCAGGCGCTCGACGAGCTCAACCTCGCGTTCCGCTACCGCGCAGCGTTCCTGCCCGACGGCGCGCTCAATCGCATCGTCGATCCCACGCGCGCGCTGGAAGGCCTGCGTCGCGTGGCCGCGCATCTCGTGGCTCCCGCTGCGCTCGTCGTCGACCTCGCCGTGCCGGCGGAGGCCCGGCACGCGCCAGGCGCGCCCCTCGTCGAGATGCGCACGGCGACCGCGGCCGACGGCACCCGCGTCGGCTGGCGCAGCGAGACGAGGGTCGACGTCGAAGGACGCCGCATCGACCGCATCGACCGGTTCGAGAAGCGCGAGGGCCGCGCCATCGTCGCGCGGCACGACGAGCGCGTCGCGCTCACGTGGTACGAGCGCGACGAGATCGCACCGATGCTCGAGATCGCGGGGTTCGCGAACGTCGAGATCGAAACCGCGCCCTGGATCGCGGACGGCGATGCCGAGCGCTGGGTGGCGATCGCCACGCTGGCGTGAAGTGAACGGCTTCGGGACCGCCACTCGACTCGCGTTACAACCGGATTCCCGCGTTCGCGGGAATGACGGCTGCGCGTCGCGAGAGGTGCGTTACGCCCGCTTGCCCTCGACCAGCAGGTGCTCCAGCCACGCCTCGGGCAGCAGCTCGCGCAGCGTGCGCGTCGTATCGCCGGGCATCAGCACCACGCAATCCATGTTGCGGCGATCGATCTGCACGAGCAGTTCGCGGCAGCGTCCGCAGGGCGCGACGACGCGCTCGTCGTCGACGGCGACGATGCGGCGCACGCAGGTCTCGCGGTGCTTCAGCATCTCGGCCACCGCCGAGTGCTCGGCGCAGAAACCGATGCCGCAGGCGAGGTCGAGGTTGATCCCCGTGTAGAGATGGCCGGAGTCGGTGACGAGCGCGGCGCCCACTGCCGCCGCCGTCAGCGACGGCTTCAGCAGCGCGAACTCGCCGACGAGCCGCTTCGCCTCGCCGGTCAATTCGGCGTCGGAAAGCTCACGCGGCTTTGCTATCGCATCCACCGATCTTCAAATCCGCGCCGGGATAGGCCGGCTGCAGGTCCTTGAGCCTGGAAACGGTCGGTGCCTGCGGATCGCGCACGACGATGAATGTCTGCGACAGCGTCTGCTGGCGCGGCACTATGCGCGCGTTGCTGCCGTAGGACGCCAGCAGCGCGATGCGCGCCTTCGCTGCATCTTCCGAATGGAACACGCCAAACAGCAAGCCGAACTGGCCGCCGCCCAGATCCTGCACGGTGACCTCGCCGATGTCCCTGGCGCGCAGCTCCGCCGCGCGGCGCTCGGCCGCGGCGCGGTTGGCGAAGCCGTCGGCCATCACGCCGAACGCGCCGCTGACGTCCTGCCGCCGCTGCGACAGCAGCGTGCCGAGCGCGAGCGGCGTCAGGTCGTTCATCGCGCGCGTGCGATCGGCGTCGCTGAACGGGCCCCATTCGACGCAAACGTCGGCGAGTGCGGCGACCTTGCTCGGCCCGAGCGCCGCCACTTCGCGCGGCGACAGCAGCCGGATCTTGTCGGGCAGCACCTGCTGCGTCAGGCGCACGCCCTCGCCGCCGCCGACCTGGTCGAGCTTGATGTAGCCGAACAGCGAGAGGTTGGCGAGGAGCAGCAGGACGATGATCGTGCGCATCGAGTCTCAGTCGGCGAGCGCCAGCACGCCTTCGAGCACGAGATTATCCACGACCTCCACCGGCGCCGCGAGGTGCGGCGCGATCTCGCGCGCGGCGCCGCCGGCGATGTAAACCTGCGCCGCCCCTGCCGCGAGGCGCGCGCGCGTCTCCGCGACCGCGCCGCAGACGGCGCGCACCACGCCCGTGGCGGCGGCGTCGGCGTCGTTGACCGGGAATTCCTTCCATCGACCGCCGGCCATCCGCGCCTGCGGCATCGCGTCGGCGAGCGTCTTCAGCATCGCATGCAGCCCCGGCAGCATGATGCCGCCGCGGAAATGCCCGGAAGCGTCGAGCGCGTCGACGGTGACGCTGGCGCCGGCATTGACCACCACGCAGGCTTGCGCTGCCGCGCCGTTCACCGCGCGCCGCCGCGCGGCGATCAGCGACGCCCAGCGATCGGCGCCGAGCTCGCCCTGGCGGTAGTCGTTGACGATGCCGCCGCCCTGTGCGGCCGGGCGCAGCCATTCGACGCTGGCGCGCCAGCGAGCGAGCTGGCCTTCGACGCGCACGCGCTGCGCTTCACCGGAGGTGTTGACGCCGATGACGCGCGAAGGACGCGGCAGGTTCTGCCAGTCGCGGAGCATCAGGGTGCCGATCTCCGCATTGGCGACGTCGCCGTGCTT
>DATBOK010000029.1:0-13684 GCA_036553845.1 Casimicrobiaceae bacterium | reverse complement strand
AATCACGGTGCTCGAGGCCTCAGGATAGAAATATTTGGTGAGGCCCTCGACGATGCCCAAGGCGAAGCCGGTGATGATGGCGCCGGCGATGGACCCCATGCCGCCGATCACCACCACGGCGAACACCACGATGATCATGTTCGCGCCCATTTGCGGCGCCACCTGGTAGATGGGCGCCGCCATCACGCCCGCGAGCGCCGCCAGCGCGACGCCGAAGCCGTACGTCAGCGTCACCATCCGCGGCACGTTGACGCCGAAGGCCTGCACCAGCGTCGCGTTCTCGGTGGCGGCGCGCAGGTATGCGCCGAGCTTGGTGCGCTCGATCACGTACCATGTCGACGTGCAGATCAGCAGCGAGGCCAGCACCACCCAGGCACGGTACTTCGGCAGGTACATGAAGCCCAGGTTGTAGCCGCCGGCGAACTCGCCCGGCAGACGGTAGGGCTGGCCGGAGCTGCCGTAGATGTTGGTGAACACGCCTTGCAGCATGAGCGCGATGCCGAACGTCAAAAGCAGGCCGTACAGGTGGTCGAGCTTGTAGAGGCGCGCCAGCATCGTGCGTTCGATGACGATGCCGGTGATGCCGACGATCAGCGGCGCCATCAGCAGCGCCCACCAGTAGCCGACCCCGAGCTTGTCGAGCAGAAGGTAGGCCGCGAACGCGCCCAGCATGTATTGCGCGCCGTGCGTGAAGTTGATGATGTTGAGGAGGCCGAAGATCACCGCGAGCCCGAGCGACAGCATCGCGTAGAAGGCGCCGTTGATGAGGCCGATCAGCAATTGTCCGAAAAGCGCCTGCATCGCACGTTCCCTCGATCTGCCCCGCCACCGCGTGAACCGCCGCCTGCGCGGGGATGACGCGTCTGCCGCCAATCGCGACCCGCCCGTGGCGGGCCGCTCCTGGACGAATGCGTCACTTCACCATCGAGCAGCCACCATCCTTGAGTGGTCGGAATGCCTCGTCTGCCGGGATCGTCGCCAGCACCTTGTAGTAATCCCAGGGCGCCTTCGATTCCGCCGGCGTCTTGACCTGGACCAGGTAGGCCGGGTGGATGCCGCGGCCGTCGGCGCGGATCGAACCCTTGCCGAACAGCGGGTCGTCCGTGGGCATTTCCTTCATCTTGGCGACGACCTTCGCGCCATCCGCATCGCTCTTCAGCGCTTCCACGGCCTTCAGGTAATGCAGCACCTCCGCGTACACGCCGGCATGCACCATCGTCGGATGGATGCCCTTGTCCTGTGGCGCGAAACGTTTGCTGAATGCGCGCGTCTGGTCGTTCATGTCCCAGTAGAACGTCGTCGTGAACGTGAGCCCCTGCGCGGTGGCCAGCCCCAGCGAGTTGACGTCGGTGATGAACACGAGCAGCCCGGCGAGGCTCTGGCCGCCCTTGGTGATGCCGAACTCGGACGCCTGCTTGATCGAGTTCGTGGTGTCGCCGCCGGCGTTGGCAAGGCCGATCACCTTCGCCTTCGACGCCTGCGCCTGCAGCAGGAACGACGAGAAGTCCTGGTTGTTGAGCGGCACCTTGACGTCGCCCAGCACCTTGCCGCCCGCCTTCTCCACCGCCGCCGTCGTGTCGCGCTCGAGCGCCTGGCCGAATGCGTAGTCGGCGGTGATGAAGAACCACGAGCTGCCGCCGTGCTTGGTGATCGCGGTGCCGGTGCCGTTCGCCAGCATCCACGTGTCGTAGGTGAAATGCACGGTGTTCGGCGTGCACGCCTTGCCGGTCAAGTCGGATGTGCCGGGGCCCGAGGCGAGGAACACCTTGTTCTTCTCCTTGGTGATCGCCGCCACCGCCAGCGCGACGCCGGAATTCGGCACATCGACGATGGCATCCACGCCTTCCGCGTCGTACCAGCGGCGGGCGATCGCCGAGCCCACGTCCGCCTTGTTCTGGTGATCGGCCTCGACCACCGTCACCTTGATGCCGCGCTTCTCGATCCCCGAATCCTCGATCGCCATCTTGGTGGCGACGACGGATCCGGCGCCGGCGAGGTCGGTGTAAAGGCTCGACATGTCGGACAGCACGCCAAGCTTGATCTCGTTGTTGGTGAACTGCGCGTTCGCCGCGCCAGCGGTGAAAAGACTCGCCATGGCAATCGCGAGCAGGCTTCGGGTTGCTGCTTTCATGAAACGTCTCCTCGAAAAAATGGGCTGCTGGATGCGCCCGCGCGTCATACGCCGAGATAGCGGTGCAGCTTGTCGGCGTTCGCGGCGAGCTCCGCGTTGGCGATCATATCGGCAATGCGTCCGTGCTCCATGACGTAGTGCCGATCGGCCACCGACGCGGCGAAACGGAAATTCTGCTCCACGAGCAGGATGGTGAAGCGGCGTGCCTTCAAGGCGTTGAGCGTGTGCCCGATCTGCTGCACGATCACCGGCGCCAGTCCCTCGGTGGGCTCGTCGAGCATCAGGAAGCGCGCACCGGTGCGCAGGATTCGCGCGATCGCCAGCATTTGCTGCTCGCCGCCGGACAGCTTCGTGCCCTGGCTCGCGCCGCGCTCGCGCAGGTTGGGGAAGAGGTCGTAGATCTCCGCCAGCGCGAGCCCGCCGGGCCGCACCTGCGGCGGCAGCATCAGGTTCTCGACGACGTTCAGGCTGGCGAAGATCCCGCGCTCCTCGGGGCACCACGCGATGCCGCGGCGGGCGATGCGGTCGGAAGCCATGGCGATCGTCTCGGCGCCTTCGAACGTTACGCTGCCTTCGCGGCGCGGAACCACTCCCATGATCGACTTCAGCGTGGTCGTCTTGCCGGCGCCGTTGCGACCGAGCAGCGTCACGACCTCGCCCTCGCCGACGTCGAAATCCACGCCGTGCAGGATGTGCGACTCGCCATACCAGGCATTGAGGCCGCGCACCGCCAGCAGCGCATCGGTTGCGGGCGCGCGCGCGGGCTCAGCCATGATCGCTGCCCAGGTACGCTTCGATGACGGCCGGATGGCGCGACACTTCGGCGTAGTCGCCCTCGGCGAGGATCTCGCCGCGCGCCAGCACCGTGATGTGGTGCGACAGTTTCGACACCACCGACAGGTTGTGCTCGACCATCAGCACGGTGCGGTCGGCGGCGACGCGCTTGATCAGCGCGGCGATGCGCTCGACGTCGTCGTGCGGCATCCCCGCGGTCGGCTCGTCGAGCAGCAGCAGCTGCGGATCGAGCGCGAGGGTGGTGGCGATCTCCAGCGCGCGCTTGCGCCCGTACGGCAGTTCCACCGCCAGCGTCGACTCGTAGCCGGCAAGGCCGACGGCGTCGATCAGCTCACTCGCGCGTGCGTCATACGCGGCGAGCGCCTTCTGCGCGCGCCAGAAGTCGAACGAGTTGCCGCGCTTGACCTGCAGCGCGATGCGCACGTTCTCGAGCACCGTGAGGTGCGGGAACACCGCGGAGATCTGGAACGAGCGCACGAGCCCTTTGCGCGCGATCGCCGCCGGCCGCGAGCCCGTGATCTCCTCGCCGTTGTAGTAGATCTGCCCGCGCGTCGGCGTGAGGAAATGCGTGAGCAGATTGAAGCACGTGGTCTTGCCGGCGCCATTGGGACCGATCAGCGCATGGATCGTGCCGCGGCGGACCTTGAGGTTGACGTCGTTGACGGCGACGAAACCCTTGAACTCCTTGGTCAGCGCGCGGGTCTCGAGGATCGTGTCGGTGGTCACGTCGGGGAACGTTGTCGCTGAGGCGCACCCGCGCGCCGGTGGGCGGCGGCAGCGGGGGGACATTATGGTGGCGCGGGCCTTGCTTGGCAACGCACGCCGGAATGCGCCCTCAGCGCGTGCCGCCCCGCGCCGACGGCCATTGCGGCGCGCGCTTGGCGACGAACGCGTCGATGCCCTCGGCGGCGTCGTCGGCGAGCAGATTGCAGGCCATCGTCTCGCCGGCGAGCGCGTACGCGCCGGCGAGATCGCGTTCGATCTGCGCGTAGAACGCGCGCTTGCCGAGCGCGACGACCGGCGCGCTGCGCATCACGATCGATGTCACGAACACATCGATCGCGGCGTCGAGACCGGCCACCGGCACGACGCGGTTGACGAGTCCCCAGTCGAGCGCTGTCGCGGCATCGATCGGCGCCGCGGTCAGCAGCATTTCCATCGTGCGCTTGCGCGCGACGTTGCGGCCGACGCCCACCGCCGGCGTGCTGCAGAACACCGCCGTGTTGAGCCCAGGCAGCGCGAACGTCGCGCTGTCGGCGGCAACCGCGAGGTCGCACATCGACACCAGCTGGCAGCCCGCGGCAGTGGCGATGCCGTGCACGCGTGCGATCGTCGGCTGCGGCAGCTGGGTGAGCTTCTGCATCATCGCGTTGCAGCGCGCGAACAGGGTGCGCTGCCAGCCGATGTCGCGATGCGCGCGCAGCTCCTTCAGGTCGTGGCCGGCGCAGAAGCCCTTGCCGTCGGCGGCGATGACCACCACGCGCACCGCCGCGTCGGCCGCCGCGGCATCGAGCGCGGCGTCGAGGGCGTCGATCATCGCCAGCGACAGCGGGTTGTAGCGCGTGCCGCGGTTGAGCGTCAGCGTGCAGACTTCGCGCTCGATGTTCTGCGTCACGTACGGGGCAACCCCCGCTTCGACCGGTGCATTCATCGCGGCCTCACTCGATGGCAGCCGCGGAACGCGCGCGTTCGCGCAGCACGAACTTCTGGATCTTGCCGGTGGACGTCTTTGGCAGCTCGCAGAACTCGAATGCCTTGGGCATCTTGAAGCCGGCGAGATGCGCGCGGCAGTGCGCGGCGAGCGCGTCCGCGGTCAGCGTCGCGCCCGGCTTGAGCTCGACGTACGCGCGCGGCGATTCGCCCCAGCGCGCGTCGGGCTGCGCCACCACCGCCGCCGCGAGCACCGCCGGATGCCGGTACAGCACCTCCTCGACCTCGAGCGAGCTGATGTTCTCGCCGCCGGAGATGATCACGTCCTTGCTGCGGTCGCGGATCTTGACGTAGCCGTCAGGCTGCATCACCGCGAGGTCGCCGGTGTGGAACCAGCCGCCGGCGAATGCCGCGGCACTGGCCGGTGGATTGCGCAGGTAACCCTTCATCGTGATGTTGCCGCGGAACATGATCTCGCCGATCGTCTCGCCGTCGGCGGGCACCGCCGCCATCGTCGCCGGGTCGCGCACGCTCATCGCCTCCTGCATCGTGTAGGCGACGCCCTGTCGCCCGTTGCGCTCGGTGCGCGCGCCGACGTCCATCGCCGCCCACGACGCCTGCTTGGCGCACACCGCCGCCGGACCATAGGTCTCGGTGAGGCCGTAGACGTGCGTGATGTCGAAGCCCAGCTTCTCCATGCCCTCGATCATCGCCGCCGGCGGCGCCGCCGCGGCGACCAGCCCGCACACCTTGTGCGTGATGCCCGCCTTCATGTCGTCCGGGGCGTTGATGAGGGTCGAGTGCACGATCGGCGCGCCGCAGTAGTGCGTGACGCCGTGCGTGCGGATCGCGTCGAAGATCGCCCGCGCGTCGACCTTGCGCAGGCAGACGTTGGTGCCGGCGATCGCCGCCATCGTCCACGGGAAGCACCAGCCGTTGCAATGGAACATCGGCAGCGTCCACAGGTATACCGCGTGGCGCGGCATGCCCCAGTCGACGATGTTCGACACCGCGTTGAGGTACGCGCCGCGATGATGGTAGACCACGCCCTTGGGATCGCCGGTGGTGCCCGACGTGTAGTTGAGCGAGATCGCGTCCCATTCGTCGTCGGGCAACGACCACGCGAACTCGGGATCGCCGCGCGCGAGGAGCGCCTCGTAGTCCTGGCCGAGGCGCTCGACGCCGGCAGCGCCCGCCATCGGGTCGGCGACGTCGACGACGATCGGCGGCGCCGCGAGTGACGCCAGCGCCGCGCGCATCAGTGGCGCGAACTCGGTGTCGGTGACCAGTACCTTGGCGCCGCCATGCTGCAGCATGAAGCCGAGCGTCTCGGCGTCGAGCCGCGTGTTGAGCGTGTTGAGCACGGCGCCCGCCATCGGCACACCGAAGTGCATCTCCACCATCGCCGGCGTATTGGGCAGCATGGCCGCCACGATGTCGCCGCGATCGACGCCCAGCGCGCGCAGCGCGCTCGCGAGGCGCCGGCAGCGCGCGTAGGTCTCGCCCCAGCGATCGTGGCGCGCGCCGTGCACGATCGACGTGCGCTCCGGCCACACCGCCGCGGTGCGGGCAATGAACGACAGCGGCGACAGCGGCGCGTAATTGGCGGCGTTGCGCGGGAGATCGTCGGTGGCCGCGGACATGCATTATCGTAGCATCGCCTTTCGCTGCTTGCCGCCGGCTCGCGATGCCGCTACGCTCGGCATGCCGCGGTACACGCTTGCGGCGTTGCGCGGGCCGCCGGACCGGCCCGCAAGCGCCGTTGCGCGACATCCGCCGGCGTCACGGCGGCGCGCCGCCTGCAAAGGAATGCGATGGGCAATCGACTGTCGAGGATCGTCACGCGCACCGGCGACGCCGGCACCACCGGGCTCGGCGACGGCTCGCGCGTGGCGAAGGACTCGCCACGCATCGACGCGATCGGCGCGGTCGACGAGCTCAACTCGACGCTCGGCCTCGTGCTCGCCGAGCGGTTGCCCGCGGCCGTGGCGGAGCTCCTCACCGACGTCCAGCATGACCTCTTCGACCTCGGCGGCGAGCTTGCAGTACCCGGGCATCGCGCGCTCGCGGATGCCCGCGTCGCCGCGCTCGAGGCCGCGGTCGAGGCCGTCAACGCCGACCTGCCGCCGTTGAAGGAGTTCATCCTGCCCGGCGGCACGCGCAGCGCCGCGCTAATGCACGTGGCACGCACCGTGTGCCGTCGCGCGGAACGCGCGCTGGTCGCGCTCGCCGCGAGCGCCGAAGTCTCGGAGGTTGCGCGGCGCTACGTCAACCGGCTGTCGGACCTGTTGTTCGTGCTCGCGCGTGCGCAGAACCGTCGCGCCGGACGCGACGACGTCCTGTGGCAGTCGCAGCGCATCAAGCGCGCCGCCGCCCGTGAAGCCGCCGCGGCGGCGCCTGCGCCGCGCCCGGCGCGCGCTCGGCGTGCCTGACGCCACGCCCGCGGCCACGGCCCGCAACGCCGGCCTGGCCGAGCTCCTCGCGCGCACGGCGCTGGCCGATCGCGACGCCTTCGCCGAGCTCTATCGGCGCACGTCGCCGCATCTATACGGGGTCGCCCTGCGTATTGTCCGTGAGCGACCCATTGCCGAGGAGATCTTGCAGGAAGCGTTCGTCAGCGTCTGGCACCATGCCCGGAGCTACGCGGCTGCCCGCAGCCAGCCGCTGACCTGGCTGACTGCGATCGTGCGCAATCGCTGCCTCGACCATGTGCGCCGGCGCGACATCGACACGGTGACGCTGAGCGGGGTCGACGACGACGCGCCGGCGTTCGACGTGCCGGCGCCGGGCGCATCGGCGGCGGAGCTCCTCGTCGCCGGCGCCGAAGCCCAGGGCGTACGCGACTGTGTCGAGCAATTGCAGGGCGGAACGCGCCAGGCGATCGCGCTCGCGTTCTTCCACGGCTTGTCACATGCCGAGCTCGCCGCCCACCTCGGGCAGCCGCTCGGCACCGTCAAGTCGTGGGTGCGCCGCGGTCTCGAGCGACTCAAGGGTTGCCTCGACGCGCTGGGCTTCGGCGCCTGACGATGGACATCGCCCACCCCGGCCGCCGCCCTCGCCTCGAGCTCCTCGCGGCGCAGTACGTGCTCGGCACGCTGTCGTCGCGCGCGCGGCTGCGCCTCCAGCGCATGGCGGCGACCGAGCCCGCGATCGCCGCCGCGATCGCCGACTGGGACCGGCGACTGGCGGGCCTCGCCGAGGCGATCCCGCCGGTGACGCCACCTCCCCGGGTGTATGCGGCGATCGCCGCACGGCTGGGCTTCGCCGGCGTGGTCGCGGCTCCCGGCGGATGGTGGAATCGCCTCGCCATCTGGCGCGCGGCCGCCGCGGCGAGCTTCGCCATCGCGGTCGTGCTCGGTATCGCGCTTCTGACCAGCGTTCAGCCGCCGCAGGGCAGCTTCGTCGCGGCGCTCGGTGCAGCGGATGGCAAGACCGTGCTCGTCGCCACCGTGGCGCGCGGGGATCGAACGTTGCGCATCCGGCCGCTCAACCCCATCGCGGTGCCCGCGGGGCGCTCCCTCGAGCTCTGGGTGCTGCCGGCAAGCGGCAACCCGCAATCCGTCGGCCTCGTGGATGCGAATTCCGCCGCGTCGCTCGTGTTGCCGGCGGCCAGCGACCGCGTCTTCGCCGGCGCCAAGGGCCTGGCGGTGAGCCTCGAGCCGAGCGGCGGCTCGCCGACCGGCCTCCCCACGGGACCGATCCTGTACACCGGCGCGATCTCGGCCATCTAGACAGGGCAAAAAAAGAGGCCGGGCTTCGCGAGAGGCCCGGCCGCGAGGTCGCTTCCCCTGGGGGAGAGAGCGTGACGCGATACACCGCTGCGCAGGAGGAATTGCGCCGCCGCGCGAGGGGTGACAGCCGCACTTCGCGCGCGGCCGGCGCGTCGCCGGCACGTCGTGATCCTGGCCGCCAGGTGTGCGGCGCGCAACGCGCAAGCGACGAAGCGCGGAAAATCCCGTGTCCTCAGGGTCCGCCGCGCGACGAATGGCGCCGGGGCGCGGCTGCGCGTCAGGCCGGGGCGATGCGCACGCGCTGGTCGATCGCGCCGAACAGCGTGCGCCCTTCGGCATCGCGCATCTCGATGCGCACGCGATCGCCATCGCGCAGGAACGGCGTGCTCGGCGCGCCGTGCACGAGGGCCTCGACGGTGCGCTGCTCGGCGATGCAGGAATAGCCGGCGCCGCCTTCGGCCGCGGGCCTGCCGGGGCCGCCGTTCTCGCGGTTGGAGACGGTGCCCGAGCCGACGATGGTGCCGGCGCCGAGGTTGCGCGTACGCGCGGCGTGGGCGATCAGTGTGCCGAAATCGAACGTCATGTCGACGCCGGCATCGGGGCGGCCGAACGGCACACCGTTGAGCGTCGTGACCAGCGGGCGGTGCAGCTTGCCGTCGTGCCATGCCGCGCCGAGCTCGTCGGGTGTCACCGCCACCGGCGAGCACGCCGTCGCCGGCTTCGACTGCAGGAACCCGAAGCCCTTGGCGAGCTCCCCGGCGACGAGATTGCGCAGGCTGACGTCGTTGACGAGCATCACCAGGCGGACGTGCGCCAGCCCCGCCGCCGCGCCGGAGCCCATGGGCACGTCGCCGGTGATCACCGCCACCTCCGCCTCGAAATCGATGCCCCAGGTCGCGTCGCGATGCACGATGTCCGCGCCGGCGCCGAGCATTTCGTCGGAGGCCCCCTGGTACATCAGGGGATCGGTCCAGAACTCCGGTGGCATCGTCGCGCCGCGCGCACGGCGCACCAGCTCGACGTGATTGACGTAGGCGGAGCCATCCACCCACTGGTAGGCGCGCGGCAGCGGCGCCCGTGCGCGGCGCGCGTCGAACGGCTCGCTGCCCTTGTCGCCATGCGTGTCCAGTGCCGCGCTCACGGCCGCGAGCTTCGGCGCGGCCGTGTCCCAGTCGTCCAGCGCGGCCTGCAACGTGCCTGCGATCGCCGGCACCTGCACGGCGCGCGCGAGGTCGCGCGAGACCACGGCGAGCCGGCCGTCGCGCGAGCCGTCGGCAAGCGTCGCCAGCTTCACGACTCGACGCCTTCGCTCCGCGCGACGCGCTTCAGCGTGTACGCCCCCTTGCGATCCTCGACGTCCCATCCCGAGACCTTGAGGGCGTCGCGCAGGCGATCCGACTCCGCCCAGTCGCGCACATTGCGCGCCGCGAGCCGGGCCTCGGCCAGCGCACGCACGTCGTCCGGAATCGCGTCCTCGCGCGGCTGCCATTGTGCGAGCCCGAGTCCCAGCACGTCGTCGAGCGCGGCCAGCGTCGCGCGCTTGACGCCGGCGGGGAGGCTCCCGCGCAGCACGTCCCACACCACCGCCGTCGCGCGCGGCATGTTGAGGTCATCATTGGCGTGGCTCGCAAAGCGGTCGACGCTCGCGGCATCCGCCGCGGAGCCATCCTCGCGCAGCGCGTGGAATCCGGCGCGCAGGCGAACGAGACCGGTTGCCGCGGCGTCCAGCGCATCCCACGTGAAATTGAGCTGCGTGCGGTAATGCGCGGTCAGGCACAGGTAGCGAAAGGCCAGCGCGTCGTAACCGCGGTCGGTGAGCGCCTTGACGCGCAGGAACTCGCCGGCCGACTTCGCCATCTTGGCGTCGTTCTGCAGCAGGAAGTAGCCGTGCATCCAGAAGTTCGCCAGCCGCGTGCCCGTCCTCGCTTCGGTCTGCGCGATCTCGTTGGTGTGATGGATCGGAATGTGGTCCTCGCCACCGCAATGGATGTCGAAGTAGTCGCCCAGGTACTTCTGCGCCATCGCCGAGCACTCGATGTGCCAGCCGGGGAAGCCGACGCCCCACGGGCTCGGCCATTCCATCTGGCGTCGCTCGCCCGGCGGCGAGAACTTCCACAGCGCGAAGTCGGTCGGCGCGCGCTTCTCGCCGATGTCGACGCGCTTGCCCGCCTCGATTCCCGCGCGGTCGAGGCGCGCGAGGAAGCCGTAGTCGGGCTGCTTCGACGTGTCGAAGTAGATGCCGTCGCCGGTGCGGTAGGTGAAGCCTTTCTGCTCGAGGTCGGCGATGAACGCGACCTGCTCGGCGATGTGGTCGGTGGCGCGGCAGAGGATCGTCGGATCCTCGATGTTGAGCGCGCGCATGTCGACGCGGAATGCCTCGGTGTAGATCTCGGCGATCTGCCACGCGGTCTTGCCGGTGCGGCGCGCGCCGACCGCCATCTTGTCCTCGCCGTCGTCGCCGTCGGCGACGAGGTGACCGACGTCGGTGATGTTCATCACATGGCGCACGTCGTGGCCATTGAAGCGCAGCACGCGCTTCAGCACGTCCTCGAACAGGAACGTGCGGAAATTGCCGATGTGCTGGAAGTCGTAGACCGTCGGACCGCAGGTATAGAGGCCGACGGGGCCGGGCGCGAGCGGCGCGAACGGACGCAGCGTGCGGGTGTAGTTGTCGTAGAAGCGAAGCGGCGCGGGCATCGACCAGAGCGCCGGCGTCGGGCGCGGCGGCGAAGCGTGGCAAGTGCGCCATGGTACTTGCCGGGCGGGACGGCGGGCAAGCCGGGCCCCGGTCGCGCCGCGACTCGCTCGATAACCCCTCAGCGCGTCGCTGACGTCCGTCGCGCTAGAATCGGCCACGCTTCGCCTACCTCACGTTGCAATTTCCACCTGCCCTGTCGCGTGCCGCGTGGCTGCTCATCGCGGCCTTCCTATCGTTCGCGTGGTTCGCCGCGCTGGACACGCGCGTCCTCGAGCATCCCGACGAGGGGCGCTACGCGGAAATCGCGCGCGAAATGGCGGTCACCGGCGACTGGCTGACGCCGCGCCTCAACGGCCTCAAGTACTTCGAGAAGCCGCCGCTGCAGTACTGGTTCACCGCGGCGGCGTACCGGCTGCTGGAGACCGACGAATGGACGACGCGGCTGGCGCCAGCGGCCGGCGGATTCATGACGATCATCGCGGTGGGCGTAACGCTGGGGGCACTGGCGACGCCACTCGCCGGCGCGCTGGCCTCGCTGGTGATGGCGAGCTTCGTCATGTCGATCGGCATGTCGCACTTCGCCTCGCTCGACGCCTTCTTCACCGGCTGGCTGACACTCGCGATGTGCGCGTTCCTGCGCGCGCAGCAGGCATCGCTGCGGCCTTCGTCGTCGCGCAATTTCATGCTGCTGACCTACGCGGCGCTCGCCGCGGCGACGCTGACCAAGGGGCCGGTGGCGCTGGTCATCGCCGGTGGCACCCTGTTCTGGTACTCGCTCGCGACGCGCGACTTCGGCCCCTGGCGGCGCCTGCATCTGGCGCCGGGGCTGGCCCTCTACTTCGTGCTGACCGCGCCGTGGTTCGTGCTGGTATCGCGCGCCAACCCGGAGTTCGCCGAGTTCTTCTTCATCCACGAGCACGTCGAGCGCTTTCTCACCACCGAGCACAACCGGTCCGGGCCGATCTGGTACTTCGTGCCGATATTCGGCTTCGGCGTGATGCCGTGGCTGTTCGTCTGGGCGGCGACGTTCGTGCGCAGCTGGCGCGACAGCACGCGCGACGCCAACGGCTTCGACTGGGGCCGGTTCTGCATGATCTGGGCGCTGGTCGTCTTCGTCTTCTTCAGCCTGTCGGGCTCGAAGCTGCCGTCGTACATCCTGCCCGAGTTCCCGGCCATCGCCATGCTGCTGGGGCGCGAGCTCGAGCGCATGCGCCCGCGCACCCTGTGGTGGCTGTCGCTGCCGCAGCTCGTGCTGTCGGCGGCATTCCTGCTTTTCGTATTGCTCAGCTACCACACCATCGTGGCGCGCCTGGCGACCGCCGAAACGCCCGCCGCGCTGTTCGATGCCTACCGTCCCTGGCTGGTCAAGGCGGGCGTGGTGTTCACCTTGGGCGCGCTGATCACCAACGTCGCGATGCGTTTCGGCAGCGAGCGCGCCAAGGTATTCGGCATCGCCATGGCGGCCTGCTTCAGCCTCGTCGGGTTCCAGTTCGCGTTCATCGGCCACGAGGTGTTCGCACCGACCCGCTCGTCGGCGGGTCTGCTCCGCGAACTCGGCAATCTGCCGCGCGACGAGCGGATCGACCCCGCCGCGCCGGTCTTCCAGGTGGGCACATACGACCAGACTTTCCCGTACTATCTCGGGCGCACGACGACGATCGTCGATTTCCGCGACGAGCTGGCGCTTGGCCTCGACGCCGAGCCCAAAAAGGCCTATCCCAAGTACCCGCAGTGGATCCGCGACTGGAAAGCGCTGCCGCAAGGCTACGCACTGATGAAGCTCGACACGTACGACTTTCTGCTGGCGCAGGGCGTGCCGATGCGCGTGCTGGCGCGCAATCCGCGGCACGTTTTCGTGGCGAGGCGCTGATGCAGACCCTGAGCGCGCCCGCCTTCGCCTTCCTGTTCACGGGCGTGCTGCTCAACGCCGGCGCCCAGCTGCTGCTCAAGGCCGGCACCAATGCGCTCGGCGTCATCACGCTGACGCGCGACAACTGGTGGTCCATGTTGTGGCGCATGGCCCACACCGGGCCGTTCATCATGGGTGTGGCGTGCTACGGCGTGAGCCTCGTGGTGTGGATCATGGGCCTGTCGCGCGTGCCGGTATCGATCGCCTATCCGCTGCTGTCGCTCGGCTACATCGTCAACGCGATCGCGGCGCACTACCTCTTCGGCGAAGCGGTCACCGCGATGCGCTGGCTCGGCATCGGCCTCGTAATCGCCGGCGTCTTTCTCATCGCGCGACCGGCATGAGCAGGCGCGTCAGCCCCGATCGTGCCGGCGATCGGGCGCGCGGCACGGAACGGCCATGAGCGAGGCGTATCTCAAGTTCGCAGGGCCCGACCTCGACGCCGCGACGATCGCGGGCGTCACCGACGTGCTCGCCTCGGGCCAGCTGACGAGCGGCCCGTGGGTGAAGGCCTTCGAGGCCGCGCTTTCCGGGTTCTTCGGCGGCCGTCCGGTGCGCGTCGTGACGTCCGCCACCGCGGCGATCGAAATCGCGCTTGCGGTGGCCGGCATCGAGCCCGGCGACGAGGTGATCACGCCGACGCAGACGTTCTTCACGTCGATGAACATGATCGTGCGCGCCGGAGCTCGGCCGGTGTTCGTCGACTGCGATCTCGTCACGCGCAACGTCGACCTCGCGGCGATCGAGGCGGCGATCACGCCCCGCACCCG
>DATBOK010000014.1:0-3880 GCA_036553845.1 Casimicrobiaceae bacterium | reverse complement strand
CCAGATCGAGACCGCCTACGCGCGCACCGTGCCGCTGCCTTCGGGCGGCGCCGTGGTGATCGACCACACCGAAGCGCTGGTGTCGGTCGACGTCAATTCGGCCCGCGCCACCAAGGGCGGCGACATCGAGACTACGGCGTTCAACACCAATCTCGAAGCCGCCGACGAAGTCGCGCGCCAGTTGCGGCTGCGCGACCTGGGTGGCCTCATCGTCATCGACTTCATCGACATGGAGAGCACCAAGAACCAGCGCGAAGTCGAGACCCGCCTGCGCGATGCGCTCAAGTACGACCGCGCGCGCATCCAGCTGGGCAAGATCTCGCGCTTCGGCCTGATGGAGCTGTCGCGCCAGCGCCTGCGTCCCGCGCTCGCGGAATCGGCGCACATCCCGTGCCCGCGCTGCCACGGCGTCGGCCACATCCGCGGCACCGAATCGACCGCGCTGCACATCCTGCGCATCCTGCAGGAAGAGGCGATGAAGGAGAACACCGCGCAGGTGATCGCGCAGGTGCCGGTGGATGTCGCCACGTTCCTGCTGAACGAAAAGCGCAACGACGTGCTGTCGATCGAGACGCGCTTCAAGGTCAACGTCCTGCTCGTCCCCAACAAGCATCTCGACACGCCGAATTTCAGCATCGACCGGCTGCGCCACGACGAGCTCAACCAGCACGAGCCGTTGCCGCTGTCGTTCGACATGGTCGCGCAGCCCGAGCAGGAAGACCCGGCGAAGGCGAAGAAGGAGGAAGCCGCCGAGCCGCGCCAGCAGCCCGTGGTGCGTGGCATCGCGCCGGCGCAACCCGCGCCGATGCCGGTCGAGCGCGCGCCCGAGCCGGCGCCGGCCGCAGCGCAGGCACCGGCCGCGGCGAAGGTCGTGACGGCGATGGCCGCCGCGGACCGCGCGGCGGTGCAAGCGGCGAGCGCGACGGTCGCCGCGATGCGCGGGGCAATGGCGCACGCGACGAGCGTGCACCGCGCCAGGAGCGCGCCGGCGCCCGCGACGAACGGGGGCCGCGTGACGAGCGTCGCGATGCCCGCAAGGATGCGCGCGATCGTCCCGACGCGCGACGCGATGCGCCGGTCGCCACGGCGCCGGGCGCCGAGCCTGGCGACACCAGCGCTGCGCGCCCGCCGCGCGGCGAGCGTCCGGACAAGCGCAGCGGCCCGCGCAACGCACAGCCGCCACGCGCCGGCAACGGTGCGGCCGGCGAGGTCGCCGCGATCACGTCGGGCACGCCCGGCGAGCACGACGAGCATCGCGAAGGCCAGCGCCGTCGCCGGCGTCGCGGACGCGGCGGCGACCGCGAGCGCGGCGAAGGCGCGTCGGCGTCGCAAGGCCACGAATCGGGCAACGCCCCCGAAGATTCGCCGAATGCGCCGGAATCGCGCGCCGCGGATGATCAGGGTCAGGCCCCTGCCCCTCGCAACACCGAGCGCAGGCCGCCGAAGCCGCGCCGCGACGCCGTCGTGACGCCGGATGCGCAGGCGGCACCGGCAGGCGATCCGGCGGCAGAGGGTGCAGTTGCAATGCCGCGCGACGCCGACCACGGTGCCGCCGATGCGCATGCGCAGGCACGCCAGGCCCATGTTCAGCAGAGCTATGAAACCGACGCGATGCGAGACGATGTGCCCGCGACGCCGCCGCGCGAAGCCCCTGTCAAGACGCGTCGCGAGCCCGCCGCCATGCCGCCGATCGAGTCGTCCGCGCACGCGGCCGTGACGTCGTCGCCACCCGCGGACCTGGGGTCGTCCGCAGCGCCCGTCAGCCCTGCGCATGACGCGGCACGCGAAACGGCAGCGCCCTCAGCCGCCGCTTTGCCGGCGCACTCGCCTGCGAAGGCGCCCGTGCAGCCGCCTGCGAAGCCGGACATGGCGACGCGCCGGTTCGAGCCGGTGACGCTCGCGCTGCCGCCGGATTCCGGTCTCGAGCTGGTCGAGACCCGTCATGCCGCAAGCCCTCCGGCTGTCGAGGAGGCGCCAGCGCCGCGACCGCGACGCGCGCGCCCCAACCGCGCCGAGATCGCGAGCGAGCCGCTCGAGATGGTCGAGACGCGCAAGGATCCGTCGCCGTCGCAAGATCGCCAGTGACGCGTAGACGCTGGACCCGCCCCGATGCGCGCGCGCTTTGCGCCGCGGCGCTGGCGGCAACGCTGGTGGCGACGCCGCCGGCGCTCGGAGCGGCCGACCCGCACAAGGTGCTGCGGCTCGCGTTCAGCGACATCACGAGCCTCGATCCGCAGCAGCCGAATGATCTTTATTCGACGCGGATGACCTCGCAGATCTTCGAGGCCCTCTACCAGTTCGAATACCTCGCGACGCCCGCGCATGTGATCCCGAACACGGCAGCCGCGATGCCGCAGGTCTCGGCCGACGGCAGGACGTGGACCATTGTCCTGCAGAAGGGCATCCGCTTCACCGACGATCCGGCATTCAAGGGCAAGCCGCGCGAGCTCGTCGCCCAGGATTACGTCTACTCGATCAAGCGGATGATCGACCCCAACCTGCGCGGCGGCGGCGACACGGGAATGGCCGACGCGATTGTCGGGGCGCGTGCCATCGTCGACGCGGCGCGCAAGCCCGGCGGGAAATTCGACTACGACGCGCCGATCGCAGGATTGACGGCGCCGGACCGCTTCACGCTGCGCATCGTGCTCAATGCGCCGGACTACACGCTGCTCGAGCGGCTCGCCGGCTTGCAGACGATGGCAGTCGCACGCGAAGTCGTCGAGGCCTACGGCGACGACATCCTGTCACACCCGGTGGGCACAGGCCCCTTTCGCCTCGTCGAGTGGAAGCGCGCGTCGCGCGTCGTGCTCGAGGCGAATCCCTATTACCGGCCGCTCGCGTTTCCCGACAGCAGCGACCCCGCGCAACGCGCGCTGGTCGCGTCGATGAAGGGCAAGACGCTGCCGCAGATCGGCCGCATCGAGGTCTCCATCATCGAGGAATCGCAGCCGATGATCCTCGCGTTCCAGCAGGGGAGCCTCGACCTCGTTGCGCTCGGCGGCGACGACATTCATTTCGTGACCGGCGCCGACGGCAAGCTCAAGCCCGAGCTCATGGCGCGCGGGGTCACGCATCTTCGCTACGCCGCGCCCAACCTCACGTTCACGTACTTCAACATGGACGACCCGATCGTCGGCGGCTACACGCCCGACAAGATCGCGCTGCGCCGGGCGATGGCGATGGGATTCGACGTCGACACGATGATCCGCGTGCTGTTCGCGGGCAACGCCGAAGCCGCCAACCAGCTGCTGCCGCCGGGATCGACCGCGTTCGACCCGTCGCTGCCGAAGAAGTCGCAGTACGACCCTGCCGCGGCCCGCGCGCTGCTCGACCGCTTCGGCTACAAGGATCGCGACGGCGACGGCTACCGCGAGACGCCGGAGGGCAAGCCGCTCGTCGTCGTGCGCGGCACGCTGCCCGAGTCGTGGTACCGCGAGGCCGACACGCTGTTCAAGAAGAACATGGACGCGATCGGCATCCGCATGCAGGTCGACCAGCACACGTTCGCCGAGCTCATCAACATGACGCGCGCGGGCAAGCTGCAGATGTTCAATCTCGGCTACCGCTCGCTGCAGCCGTCGGGTTTCCAGATCCTGGAATCGCTGTGGAGCAAGGCGCCGATGGGCGACACCAACGCGTCGCGCTTCCGGCGTCCCGAATACGACGCCGCCTACGAGGCGTTCCTGCGCACGCCCGACGGTCCGGCGCGCGTGGCGCTGGCGCGCAAGATGACCGAGATCGAGCAGGTCTACATGCCGATGATGCTGCACACGTTCGGCGTCGGCAACACGCTGACCTACCCGTGGCTCGAAGGCTTCTGGCCCTCGGCGTACACCTACACGTTCAAGTACCTCGACATCGATTCCGCGCGGCGCGA
>DATBOK010000173.1:0-6642 GCA_036553845.1 Casimicrobiaceae bacterium | reverse complement strand
GATCGCGCGATTTCAGCCGCACATGCCCGCGCGACGTCGGCCGCAGCTGGCACACGCTGAACGTGAAGCCCGGGAACGGATGCGGTGCCGCCCCGGCGAGGTCGGCCGACAGCGTGGCGAAATGGAATTGCACGTCCGGTGTCGCCGATTCCGGCAGTACGCGGGTGAACAGGCCGCCCTGGTTGATGCCGACCGCGAGCGGTCCGCTGCGCCGCAGGATCCATTGCATGCCGATCTTGAGCGAGCGCCACCACGAGTTGAGGTCGTCGTTGGTGGTGATCGGCTTGGTGCAGCGGAAGAGGAGGCGCAGCTGCAGGTGGTCCTGCAGGTTTTCGCCGACGCCGGACAGCGGCCGCACCACCGGAATGTCGAATTCGCGCAGCAGTGCCGGATCGCCGACGCCGGAGAGCTGCAACAGCTGCGGGCTTTGCAGCGCACCTGCCGCGAGCAGCACTTCGCGGTTGGCGCGCACCTTAAGCGTGGTGCCGTCCTGCACGTACTCGACGCCGATTGCGCGCCGGCCGTCGAACAGCACGCGTGTCGCCTGCGCGCCGGTCTCCACGGCGAGGTTGTGGCGCGCGCGCGCCGGCTTGAGATAGCCGACGGCCGTGCTGCAGCGCCAGCCGCCGCGGGTGAACAGCTGGTAGTAGCCGGCGCCTTCCTGCACGCCGGCATTGAAATCGTCGGTGCGCGGCACGCCGAGCTCGCCGGCGCCGGCGATGATCGCCTCGATGAGCTCGTGACGCGCGCCGATGTCGGTGCAGGCGAGCGGACCGTCGGCGCCGTGCATCGCCGACGCGCCGCGCGAGTTCGCCTCGCTGCGGACGAAATACGGGAGCACGTCGCGCCAGCCCCAGCCGGCGTTGCCGGCCGCCGCCCAGCGGTCGTAGTCCTCGGGCTGCCCGCGCACGTAGATGAGACCGTTGATCGACGACGATCCTCCGAGCCCGCGACCGCGCGGCCAGTACACCTTGCGCCCGTGCATCGACGGCTCGGGCTCCGTATAGAACCCCCAGTTGTAGACGGGGTGGAACATCGTCTTGCCGTAGCCGATCGGGATGTGGATCCACAGGTAGTCATCGCGCGGACCCGCTTCCAGCACCAGCACGCGCTCGCGCCCGCTCGCGGTGAGGCGGTTGGCAAGCACGCAACCCGCGGTGCCGCCGCCGACGATGACGTAGTCGAATGCATTCATGTCGCCGGCGATCATCGCACGGCGGCGCGCGCCGCTTTGGCCTCGGCGCACACCTGGTCGATCAGCATCGCCGCCGGCGCATACCGCTCGAGCGAGCGATGCAGCACGACGCCGGCATCGCCGCGCACGATGCGGCGGGGATAGGGCACGAACGCGAGTCCCAGCTCGGGCAGCGCGGCGATGCCTTCGGCGACGCAGCTCAGGTACGGACCCGACTTGAGAAGCCTCACCAGCGACGACAGCGACGTCGCCTCCACCGCGATATGCACGGCGGCGGTGCCCTCGCGGCGCAACGTGGCGGTGAGACTGGCGACCAGCTCGCGGTCGTGGTGCATGACCGCCCACGGATACTGCGCGAGCTCGCGCGCCTGCACCCGCGGCCGCGCCAGCAACGGGTGCCGGGGTCCGGCGATCACCCGCAGGCCGATCTGGGTGATGACCCGATAGGTCAGGTGCTCGGGCAGTGCGTCGATTGGCGGCAGCACGCCGAACAGCATGTCGAGCTCGCCCGCCAGCAGGCGCGGATAGTTGACGTCGGTGGCCGCGGAGACGATCTGGAACGTGATGCCGGGATAGCGGCCGTGCAGCACCGCGATGGCGTTCGGCACCAGCGTCGCGCCGAACATGAGGCCGGTGCCGAGCTTGAGCTGGCCCGTGTGGCCGCCGCCATACGCGAGCATCTCGAGGTCGGCGAGGCGGACTGCCGCGTCGATCCGCTGGGCGTGGGGCAGCAGCGCCTTGCCGTAGCCGGTGAGCGATACGCCGCGCGGCAGCCGCTCGAACAGGCGCACACCGAGATCGTCCTCGAGCCGCTGGATGCTCTTGGTGAGCGCGGGCTGCGTGACGGCAAGCTTCTGCGCGGCCGCAGTCAGGCTTCCTTCCTGCGCCACCACCATGAACTGGCGCAGCACCTGCGCATGACGAACGAGTGACATTCCAGATGGCTATGGCAAATCAGCAAATGCTCATTTGTCAGTATAAGGGACGTGCGGCAATCTGGCGGCAGTCGCCGGCCCCGGCCCGGATCGCACGGCGCGCCAAGGCGCCGCAACGTGCGCCCCATCGACCCCTGCGGTCGCGGAGGATGTCGCATGAAGCGGCCGAACGTCGTGCTGATGCTCGCCGACGACATGGGGTTCTCGGATCTGGGCTGCTACGGCGGCGAGATCCGCACCCCCAACCTCGACCGCCTCGCCGCACACGGCGTGCGCTTCACGCAGTTCTACAACGGCGCGCGCTGCAGCCCCTCGCGCGCCTCGCTGCTCACCGGCCTGCATCCGCACCAGACCGGCATCGGCATCCTCACCAACGACGACCGCCCGCGCGGCTATCCCGGCACCCTCAACGATCGCTGCGTCACCCTCGCCGAAGTCCTCAAGGCCGCCGGCTACCGCACCGCCATGTCCGGCAAGTGGCACCTCGCCGCCGAAATGCACGCGCCCAACGCCGCATGGCCCACGCGCCGCGGCTTCGAGCGCTTCTTCGGCACCTTGACCGGCTGCGGCTCGTTCTTCCAGCCCGGCACCCTCACCCGCGGCGAAACCAACGCCGAGACCGAGGCGCTCGACCCCGGCTTCTACTACACCGACGCCATCAGCGACGAGGCCGTCGACTTCGTGCGCGACTGCGGCCACACCCCCGACACGCCGTTCTTCCTCTACGTCGCCTACACCGCGCCGCACTGGCCGCTGCACGCCCGCGACGAGGATCTCGCGCGCTACCGCGGCGCGTTCGACGCCGGCTGGGATGCGCTGCGCGAGGCGCGCATCGCGCGCCAGAAGGCAATCGGCCTCATCGCCGCCGACACCCGGCTCTCCGCGCGCGACCCGTCGCAGCCGGCCTGGCGCGATGCGCCGCACCGCGACTGGGAGGCACGCCGCATGGAGGCCTACGCCGCGCAGATCGACCGCATGGACCAGGGCATTGGCCGCATCCTCGACGCCCTCGACCACACCGGCGCGCGCGACGACACCCTTGTCATCTTCCTCTCCGACAACGGCGCATCGGACGAAAGCCTGCCGCTGGTGGAGCTCAGCCGGTTCCGCCAGCGAAGCGACATCCTGCGCCTCTCCGCGCGCGACGGACGCGAGGTGCGCATCGGCAACGAGCCGTCGATCGTGCCCGGCGGCGAGGACACCTATGCAAGCTACGGCCGCGCGTGGGCCAACCTGTCGAACACGCCGTTCCGCTACTACAAGCGCTGGGTGCACGAAGGCGGCATCGCCTGCCCCTTGATCGTCCACTGGCCCGCCGGCGCGCTCGACGAAGGGAAGTTTGCCCGCGTGCCGGGGCAGCTCACGGATATCCTGCCGACGATCCTCGATGCGACGCGCGCGGCGTATCCTGCGCAACGCGACGGCCATGAAATCGCCGCGCACGAGGGTCACAGCCTGCTCCCGGCGCTGCGCGGGGAGGCCGTGCAGCCGCATGCGCAATATTGGGAGCACACCGGCAACGCCGCGATCCGGCGCGGGCGATGGAAGCTCGTGCGCGATTATCCCGGCGCGTGGGAACTCTACGACCTCGCGCACGACCGCACCGAGCTCGACGACCTCGCGCTGCGCGAGCCGCGCGTGGTCGCCGATCTCGCCGATGCGTGGTCGCGCTGGGCGCGCCGCGTCGGCGTGATCGACTGGGCAGTCACGCTGGATCTCTATGCGGAGCGCGGCCAGCCGGCGCGAGAGGCGATGGGATGAACGGTCGCGCGCACGGCGGCCGAAAGGAATCGCTATGCCGATCGTGCCTCGCGACCTCTTCGCCAGGAATGGCCGCAGTACCGGGCTCGAACCACTGCAGTCGCAATGACCCTCGCAGCCGCGCATCACGGCCGCGCTTCGCGCGATTCACCATGAAGGAGGAGACCGTCATGTCGAGCATCCGCAAATTCAGCGCAACACTCGCAGCGGCCGCATCGCTCGCGTGGCTCGCGCCATCCCACGCATTCGCCGCCGACAAGCCGTTCGCGGACGTCGGCAAGCAGGCGCCGCTGACGATGCTGGTGCCGGCCACGCCCTGGCTGCCGTCGTTCACCAAGCTGGTCGAGCAGTACGAAGCCCAGACTGGCAACGTGGTGAAGCTCGACGTCAATCCGTTCGCCGGCGTGCTGGACAAGGCACGCAACGACGTGCGCAGCGGCGGGGGCACCTACGGTGCGCTGTTCCTCGACACGCAATGGACGATCGAGATGTACGAAGGCGGCTTCGTCGCGCCGTTCACGGACATCGATCCGGCGTTCACCATGCCGAAGGAAGTGCTGAGCTATGGCGACTCGGGCTACTGGAACGCGCAGAAGCGCTGGCGCACCGCCGACGGCGGCAAGCTCATGGGCTTCACGGTTCTCGGCAACGTCCAGGTCTGGTACTACCGGTCGGACGTGCTCAAGGCCGCCGGGCTCGCGCCGCCGAAAACGTGGGAGGACGTGCTCGCGTCGTGCCCCAAGATCGCCAAGCCGCCGGCGAGCTACGGCGCGGTATTGCGCGCCGAGCGCGGCAACGGCATTCGCTACGACTGGATGCAATGGATGGTCGAGCGCGGCGGCAGCGTGGCCAAGGATCCGGAGAACGGCGATTTCACGGTCACGATCAACAGCCCGGCGAACAAGGCAGCGCTCGATCAGTTCATCGAGGTCGGCAAGACATGCGGTCCGCCCAACCCGGGCTCGATCGGCCAGGGCGACGTGATCCAGCTGCTGGCTACCGGCAAGGCGATGCAGGCGCAGCTCGTGCTCGCTGCATGGTCCAACCTCGAGGATCCGAAGAAATCCGTGGTGGTGGGCAAGCTCGACGTCGTGCCGCTGCCGGCGCCGGCCGGTGACTTACCGGGCGGCGTGATCGGCAACTGGAACTATACGATCGCCAAAGGCGCCAGCGCCGAACAGAAGAAGGCGGCCATCGCGTTCGCCCGCTGGTTCCTTTCCTACGATGCGCAATATGCATACGCCAAGGCAGGCGGCATACCGAACCGCACGGACGTGCTCGCATCCGATCTGTCGCGCGACCCGGCCTATCGCTGGATGCGCGCCTATGCGGAAACGCTGAAGCACGGCACGCAGGAGCTCGGTTATGTAGAAGGCCCGCAAGTCGAGCAGATCCTCGGCCTGCGCCTCAACCAGGCCGTGATCGGCGAGATGAGCAGTGCCAAGGCGCTCAATCTCGCCGCGCAGGAGATCCGCGACGTGTTCGCCAAGAACGCACGCCGGACCGGCGTCGGACCGCCTCTGCCGGAATGATGCCCGGCCGCGCCAACCTGCGCTCGCGGTGCGCGCCGGGCGGCGGCCGGGTTCGGCCGTGATGCGCTTGCGCGATCCGCGGGGCGGAGGCGCGCTCAGCGCCACGTTCAAGTACTGGAGCCTCGCGCCGGCGGTGCTGGTGCTGGCGGCGCTGACGGTGCTGCCGGCGCTCGCGCTGCTGCGCATGAGCGTGTCGACGATCACCTTCGCCAACGGCCGCGAGCACTGGGCGTTCACGCCGGCGCGCAATTTCGCGGCGCTGGCGAGCGACCCCGGGCTCACGGCGACGATAGTCAACACGCTTCTGTTCGTCGTCGTCGCCGTGGCGATCGAAATGGCGGCGGGCCTTGCGCTCGCGCTGCTGGTCGGCGGCCTCGCCCGCGGCAAGGGCCTGATGCGCACGATCCTCATCGTGCCGATCCTCGTGCCGCCGGTGGCCATCGGCAACATGTTCAAGCTGATGTACAACTACGACTTCGGCCTGTTCAACCAGGTGCTCGGCGCGCTCGGCGTGCCGGCGGTGAGCTGGCTCGGGTCGACATCGCTGGCGCTCTGGTCGATCGTGCTGGTCGACGTCTGGCACTGGGTGCCGTTCGTATTCCTGATCCTGTTCGCCGCGGTCGAGGCGCTGCCGGTCGACGTGCTGGAGGCGGCGCACGTCGACGGTGCCAATCGATGGCAGATGCTGGTGCGGATCAAGCTGCCACTGCTGAAGCCGGCGATCGTCGTCGCGCTGCTGTTCCGCGCGATCCTCGCGTTCAAGGCGTTCGACGAGGTCTACCTGCTGACGGGCGGCGGCCCCGGCACGTCGAGCGAGCTCGTAAGCCTGCATTTGTACAGGGTGTTCTTCGAGCAGAACCAGCTCGGGTACGGCGCACTGCTGTCGGTGCTGACGATCGTCGTCGTGCTGTCGCTGCTGGGTGCCGGCCGGCGCTTCATGGTCACGGCGACGCCATGAGCACTGTGGCGCAACGTGCCGGGCCTTGGACATGGACGCCGGCGTCGCGCGCGCGCGCGCTCGGGATCGCGCTGGTCGCGCTGTCCATCGTGGTCGTCGTCGGACCGTTCCTGTGGGTGCTGGCCAACTCGTTCAAGAGCCCGATCGCCATCCTCACCGGCGCCTGGACCTTCGTCCCCACGCTCGACAACTACACCGACGTGCTGGCGAGCAAGCGCTCCGACTTCGTGCACGCGCTGGCGACGAGCTTTGCGGTGGCGA
>DATBOK010000172.1:0-4087 GCA_036553845.1 Casimicrobiaceae bacterium | reverse complement strand
ACCGGCGACGCCACCGCCGTGAAGTTCGCCGTCGGGTCCGATGACTGCGCTCATTGGGATGTGTTCCTCTGCATGACGGAGATGGTTACTTGCGCGCCGCGGCGACGTCGCTCGGCTGCACGATCTGGCCGGTCGCGTTCGACCAATGGTTCTTCGTGAAGGTGATGACCGAGGCGATCTCGGTATCGCTCAGCTGCTTCCACGACGGCATCGCGTTGCGGCCGTTGAGCACGGTGTCGATCTGCGCCACCGCCGGTCCCAGCACCACCGGATCGCTGACCAGCGCCGGAATCTTCGCCGCCGGATTGCCGGTGCCGCTCGCCTGGTGGCACGCCGCGCAATTGGCGTTGAACACCTTCTCGCCGCGGACGACGAGCGGCGCCTGGTCCCACATCTTGTGCGGATCGTCCGCAGCGGCGGCGAGCGCCTTCTTCTGCTCGCCCAGCCACTTCGCGTAATCGTCCTTCGACTTCACCTCGACAACCACGGGCATGAAGCCGTGCTCCTTGCCGCACAGCTCGGCGCACTGGCCGCGGTAGATGCCGACCTTCTCCGCCTTGAACCACGTATCGCGCACGAACCCGGGAATCGCGTCCTGCTTGACGCCGAACGCCGGCACCCACCACGAATGGATGACGTCGCCGGCGGTGATCAGCACGCGCACCTTGGTGTCGACCGGGACCACCAGCGGATGGTCGACCTCGAGCAGGTAGTGCTCGCCCTTCGGCTCGCGGTTCTCGATCTGCGCCAGCGGCGTGGTCAGCGTCGAGTAGAAGCCGAAGCCGTCCTCGAAGTAATCGTAGTTCCACTTCCACTGGTAGCCCGTGACCTTGACCGTCATGTCGGGCGCCGACGTGTCCTTCATCGCCAGGATCGTGCGCGTAGCCGGATACGCCATGAACACCAGGATGAGGAAGGGGATCACCGTCCACACGATCTCGACGGTGGTGTTCTCGTGGAACTGCGCAGCCTGGTGGCCGACCGATTTGCGGTGCTTCAGCAGCGAATAGAACAGCACGCCGAACACGCCGACGAAGATGACGACGCAGATCCAGAAGATGTACAGATGCAGGTCGAACTGCTGCTGCGCGATCGGCGTGACGGGAACCTGGAAGTTCCAGGCGGGTTCGGCCAGCGCCAGGGCCGGCGCAGCACCCAGCACCGCCGATAGCCGCCCGAAGTTGCGGCGAAGCGTTGCGGATCCCCTGCGAGTGCGAATCATGCGGTCCTCGATGACGAACGGTTGTGCGGATGCCGGTCGGCCCGCCGCGCGGCAACCCATGGCGCACCGCCCCGCGCACCGGGGGTGGCAGGATCGGATGATGCGGGCAAAGGGCGGAGGGCGGCGACGAACACGAAGTTTCGGGGCAATCGGCAGCCTTTTGCGTGAGGCGCCGCGGCTCGCGTTCGAGACGGGAACTTCCACACAATCACGCTGCAAAGCCGCGAAATATTAGCACGGTTCGTTCTCGATCCCCAAGGCGCCGCTGACTCGCGCGCGAAGCGGCCGCACCCCTGCTGCCGCCCACCGGCCGCGCCCGACGCGGACGGCGTCGTCACAACCCGAGTGCCACGAGCGCCGCCGCGCCGAGGTGCGTCTCGCCGAAGCGCAGGTCGCACGCCGGCGCGCGGCCAAGGCGCGTGGCGATCGCGTCGATGGAATCGTCCGCGCGCTCCATGCGCGGGTCGATGCGGTTGGCGACCCAGCCGGCAAGCGTGAGGCCGCGCGCGCGGATCGCGAGCGCGGACAGCAATGCGTGGCTGATGCAGCCGAGCCTCACGCCGACGACGAGCACCACCGGCAGCGCGAGCCGCGCGGGAATGTCGAGGACGTCGTCGCGCGTGCCGAGCGGCACCAGCACGCCACCCGCGCCCTCCACCACCACGGTGTCGGCGCGCGCCAGCAGCGACCGGTAGCGCGCGGCGATGACCTCGAGCTCGATCGGTCGCGCCGCGAGGCGCGCGGCGACGTGGGGTGCGATCGCGGGCGCGAAGCAATACGGGTTCACCTCGTCGCCCGGTGCATCGACGTTGCCGGCGGCGCGCAGCGCGACGACGTCCGCATGCGTGCCGTACGCATCGATGCCCGCCGCCACCGGCTTCATGCCGACCGCGCGCGCACCCTGCGCGGCGAGCGCCCGCAGCAGCGCCGCGGCCACGTGCGTCTTGCCGACGCCGGTGTCGGTGCCGGTGACGAAGACGGCGCGCGCGCTCAACCTGCGCCCCTGCGCCGGCGCCACGCCATGGCGCTCACCGCCGCACGCGCGGCTCGAAGCGCACGACCGCGACGTCGTCGCGCGGCGGCTTCGGCGCGGCCTTCCACGCGTGCCCGTAGATCACTTCGAACGTCGCGGCGATGCGGCCGTCGCGGCGCGTCGCCTCCAACGCCGCTTCGGCGCGCGCCAGCGCCTGCCGGCCGAAGAGGCCGCGCGCGCGTCCGGCAAGTGCGTTGGTGGCGCCGATGCCTTTCAGCTCCGCCAGCAGCGCGCGTGGCGTCGCATACGTCAGCGTGATGTATTCCATGTCCACCACGGGGTCGGCGAAGCCGGCGGCGAGCAGCGCGTCGCCGAGGTCGTGCATGTCGACGAAGCGGCTGACGTGCGGGCGCCCGTCGTCGAACGCGGCGCGCACCTCCTTCAGCGTATCCGGACCGAACGTGGTGAACGACACGAGGCCGCCGGTTGCCAGGACACGCGCGAACTCCGCGAATGCCGCCGCCGGCGTGTCGAGCCATTGCAGCACGAGGTTGCTCCACGCGAGGTCGATGCTGCCAGTGGCGAGCGGCAGGCGCTCGACGTCGGCGCACACGAGCAGCGGCGCGCGCGCGCGGCCGCGCGCGAATCGCGCCAGCCAGGAGCGCGGCGCCATCCGCGCCGCCGCCTGCGCGAGCATCGGCAGCGCGAGATCGACGCCGATGACGGCGGCCTGCGGAAAGCGCTGAACGAGCGCGACCGTTGCCTCGCCGGTGCCGCAGCCCAGGTCGGCGACGCGGCGCGGCGCGATCTTCACGTAGTCGAGGCGCGCGCGCATGCGCTGCGCAACTTCGCGCTGCAGCACGGCATGCGCATCGTAGGTCGGTGCGGCACGCGCGAATGCACGCCGGACCGTGCGCCGCTCGAGCGCCTCGCGGTCAGTCGTGGTGGTCATCGAAGAATGCCCTGAGAGCGGTGTCGAAGGCGCGCGGATGCGAGAGGAACGGCACGTGCGCGGCGTCGTCGATCGTGGCGAGTATGGCATCCGGCATCGCATCCGCGAGCCACGCACCGGCGGCCGCAAGCGCGAGCGCATCGCGGCCTCCTGCGACGACGAGTGCCGGCATGCCCATCGCCGGCGCCTGGCCGCGCAGGTCGCTGGACTCGAGGGTCGCCAGCGCGGCGTCGAGCGTCGCCGGGTCGGCGCGCGGCCGTGCCGCCAGCAGTGCTCGCATGCGCGCGAGCGTGGTGCGCGCGTGCGCCGCGTGCTGCATCTGCAGCATGAGGAAACGCCTGAGCGTGGCGTCATGCGCGACCCGCAGCTCGTCGGCGAATTGCTTGAGCACCTGCGGGGCGAGGCCGGCCTTCCAGCCGTCGCCGGCGACGAAACGCGGCGACGTGCACACGAGGACCAGCCGCGCCACGCCGCAACCGGGGCGCGCGGCCCAGCGCTGCGCGACGAGGCCGCCGAACGACCATCCGAGGACGTCCAGCGGCGCGCCGCCGGCCAGCGGCGCGACCGCGGCCGCTACCGCGTCGACGATCGCATCGAGCGTCGGCTGCGCGATGGCCGGGCTGTGGCCGTGGCCGGGCAGGTCGACGACATGCACGCGGTGGCGCGCGACGAGCGCCGGCAACAGCGGCGCGAACGCGCCGCCGTGCAGCGCCCAGCCGTGGAGCAGCACGAGCGGGGGACCGGTTCCCGAAGATTCGACGTGAAGGGCAGTAACTTCCCCCCGCAGCGAGCTTCGCTCGCCTCCCCCGGAGGGGGCAGCGCCTTGGGGCGGCCCGGCGGCGCTCATAACGTCCCCCCGTTGCGAGCTTCGCTCGCCTCCCCCGGAGGGGGCAGCGCCTTGGGGCGGCCCGGCGGCGCTCATAACGTCCCCCCGTTGCGA
>DATBOK010000239.1:0-1667 GCA_036553845.1 Casimicrobiaceae bacterium | reverse complement strand
GGCTGCCCACCAGGCACCACTTCGACGTCGCAGTCGTGCGCAGACCGCAGGGACGCCGCAAGCAGCTCGGCCGCACCAACGTCGGCGCCTTCTCCGTAGTACAGCGTGACGAGAGGCGATGCGCGCCCTTCCGTCATCGTCGCAACGGCGGCCAGCACCGCAGCGTCGAGCGAATCTGCGACCACGGCGAGCCGCCCGTCGATGACCGCGATCGCCTGGCCCTCACGGACATCGCGTCCATCCATGGTCGTCGACCGGACCGCGCGCGTGACTTCGGCGCTGCTGACGCGGCCGAGCGCGGCCTGCATGAGTGTGATGTTCTCTTCGAACGTGGCCTCGCTGTTCATCGCCACGAGCGCGGCGATGCCCTGCGGGACGGCGACCGCCGGCAGTACCTCCGCCCGCACGCCTTGTTTCGCGACGGCCGCGGCCGCCTGCCGCGCCGCGAGGACGATGTTTGCGTTGTCCGGCAGGACGATCACTTCACCCGCGCCGGTCGCGTCGATCGCCGCCGCGATCTCGCCGGCGCTCGGGTTCATCGTTTGGCCGCCGTGCACCACGGCCGCGGCGCCGATCGATCGGAGCAACTCTTCGATGCCATCCCCGGCAGCGACCGCGACGACGGCGATGCCTGCGACTGCCGCCGCGACAGAAGCGTGCCTGCCGTTCGCGAGTACGTCGATTTGCGCCTGCATGTCGTCGGCCTTCTCGTGGGATACGGCGCCGAGCGCGCGCGCCCGCGCGAACACCGCCTGCGGGTCGGCGGCATGCACGTGTACGCGCAGCGTCTCGTCGCCACCGACAACCAGCACGCTCTCCCCCATCGTCATCATCGCCTGCCGCAGCGCGTCGCGGTCGAGCCCGGCGCCGCTGACGACGAACTCGGTGCAATACCCGACGCCCTCCCCCATGTGCAGACGCTGCGTCGCCGCGAGCCAGGCATCGTCGATCTGACCACCATCGATGGACAGGCTGGCGCGTTCGCCTCGCAGGCCCGCGACCATGCCCGCGAGCAACACGTACAACCCCTGCGCACCCGAGTCGACGACGCCGGCCTCCCTCAGCACTGGCAGCAGGTTCGGGCTGTTCGCCACTGCCTCCTGCGCCGCATCGCGTGCCGCCGCCAGCGCACGTTCTGCTGTCCCGCCGTGGGCTGCCGCGGCTCGGGCGCCTCGCGCTGCCTCGCCGATCGCCGTGAGGATCGTCCCCTCCTTCGGCATCGATACGAGACGATACGCCGACTCGCGCCCGCGGTCGAGCGCGGCGGCCAGCGCGACGGCATCGAGCGGCGCCGCGTCGGGCATTGCTGCGACGCCGGCAAGAATCTGCGACAGGATGACGCCAGAGTTGCCCTTCGCGCCCATGAGCGCGGCATCGGCAGCCGCTCGCGCGACGCTGGCCGCCGTGCCGCCCGCCACGTTGCGGGCAGCGCCGGCCGCAGCGCGCATGGTCATCGACATGTTGGTGCCGGTATCGCCATCGGGCACGGGGAAGACGTTGATCGCGTTGATGGCGTCGGCCTGCTCGGCGAGCGCGGCGGCGCCGGCGACGAACGCTCGCGCCAGCGCCGGCCCGTCGAGCGCCGCTGCCGCCCGCGCGGCGGTGTCGGGCGGGTGCCGGGGGTCGGGGATGGCCATCGGCGGCGGGTTGCCTCTTCTCAGATGCGC
>DATBOK010000230.1:0-3437 GCA_036553845.1 Casimicrobiaceae bacterium | reverse complement strand
AGGATCGGCAGCGGCGCGCCGGTGCTGCCGCCGGCGATCATCGCGAGGCCGAGGAAGAAGATGTCGCCGGCGAGGAGCGCGAGCAGCGTCTGCGCAAGCGGCAGCGGCAGGCGCTCCTGCTGGATCCACCCGAACGCGGCGAGGCCGAAAATGAAGTAGAGCGATGCCGCGATGACGAACGAACCCGGCGCCGCGACGTCGAAGCTGCGCAAGTCGAGGAGCAGCGCGAGCCCGAGCAGCAGTGCGCCGCTCGCCGCGCGGAACAGCCCGACGATCCACAGGATGCGCCGCGTCGAGCCGGTGATCGAGGCAGGCAGCGACGCCGGGTCGTAGACCGGTGCGGCGGACGAGCGATGCACGGTGGTGCTCACGCGGCGTCGCGCTGTCCGAGGCGCAGGCAGCGCGCGTCGCCGCAAGTCGGTCCGCGCGGGGCATCAATTGCATCGGCGCGCGGCACGAAAACGCCGCAGCCGACGCAGCGGACCATCGCCCGATCGCGGCCGCGTGAGCGCGAGGCGCGTCCGGTCGTCGCGTCCCGGCGCGAACCGGCATTGGCGACGTTCAGAAGGCGCAGCGCGAGGAGCACGCCGAACGCGATCACCAGCCAGAAGATGATTCGTCCCATGGTCACGCCCGCACAGCGTCGGCGAGGACCTTCCCGGGGTTGAAGATGCCTTGGGGGTCGAGCGCGTCCTTGACGCGTCGCATCAGCTCGAGTTCGAGCGGACCGCGATATCGCGCCAATGCTTCGCGCTTCAACTGGCCGATGCCGTGCTCGGCGCTGATGGTCCCGCCTCGCACGGTGACTTCGTCGTAGACGATGCGATTGATGTCCGCCGCGCGCCGCATCAGTGTCTCCGCCGGGACGCCTGGCGCCGCAGCCACGTTGTAGTGCAGATTGCCGTCGCCGAGGTGCCCGAAGACGACGAGGCGCGCATCCGGAAAGGCCGCCGCGAGTGCGCCGCCGCAGGAAGCGACGAACGCGGGGATCGCCGACGCTGGAAGAGCGATGTCGTGCTTCACGTTCGGCCCCTCGCGGCGCTGGGCTTCGCTGATGTTCTCGCGCAGCGCCCAGAGCCGTCTCGCCTGTTCCGCGGAAGCGGCGACCGTCGCGTCGCCGGCGACCCCCACTGAAACCGCTTCGGCAAGCGCGCCCTCGACGTCCGCGGCGAGCGCCGGACCGGCCACGCTCGAGTCGGCCTGGATCAACGCGTACCACGGGCATCCCGGGAGGGGGTCGGGAAGATCCGGATGGTGCTTGCGCGAGAGGCCAACTGCGACGTCGCTCATCAGTTCGAAACCGGTCAACCGGCTCCCGAGAGCGTCCTTCAACCGGGAAAGCAGGAGCACAGCCTGTGCCAGCCCCGCGACCGCGGCGAGGGCGGTCGCGCGCTCGCGCGGCGGGGGCACGAGGGCGAGCACCGCTGCGGTGACGATACCGAGCGTGCCCTCGCTGCCGATGAAGAGTTGCTTCAGATCGTAGCCGGTGTTGTCCTTGCGCAGCGCGCGCAGGCCGTTCCAGACGCGCCCGTCGGCGAGCACGACCTCGAGGCCGAGCACCTGTGCGCGCGTGTTGCCGTAGCGCAGGACGGCCGTACCTCCTGCATTGGTCGCGATGTTGCCGCCGATCGTGCAGCTTCCCTCGGAGGCGAGCGAAAGCGGGAATCGAAGTCCCGCCGCGTCGGCGGCAGCCTGCACTGCGGCGAGCGTGACGCCGCCCTCGACCGTGAGCGTCGCGTTGGCCGCATCGACTTCGCGCACGCGCCGCATGCGGGCGAGCGAAATGACGATGCTGCGCCCTGACGCGTCCGGCGTCGCACCTCCGCAGAGGCCCGTGTTGCCACCCTGGACGACGACCGTAACGCCGGCACGGGCGCATGCGCGAACCACCGCCGCGACTTCGTCGGTGCTCCCCGGGCGCACCACCGCTGATGCGCGGCCGCGAAAGCGCTGGCGCGCATCGACGAGGTAGGGCGCCACGGCATCTTCATCGACGAGAACCTGCGCGTCGCCGACAATCGTGGAGAGGGTCTCGCGCAGGGTTGCGGCAGTTGCGGCCATGGCGCAGGATATTAGCGCACGGCCCCTCTTCGAGACGACGACGATGAGCGACACCCAGGACAAGCCGGCACCCGGCGCACCCGCGTTCACCGCCGAGGACGCGATGGCATTCATGCAGCGGATGTGGAACCCGTTCGCGATGCCTGCGCCGATACCAAGCGCGGGACCGGATCGTTCGTCGACTGCGGCGCGACCTTCGACGGCTGGCACCAGCGCGCCCGGCGCGACCGGCGAGTCGGCTCGGCCCGCTGAAGCTCCGGCGGCGTTCGGCACTGTTCCGCCGATGCTTCCCGGCATGCTGCCGTTCCCGAATCCCGCGGCAATGTTCGCCGCGCTCGATCCGGCCGAGATCGAGCGCAAGATCGGTGAGCTCAAAGTGATCGAAGGTTGGCTCGCGATGAGCCTCAACCTGATCCAGATGAGCATCAAGACCTTCGAGCTGCAACTCGCGTCGCTCGAGGCGCTGCGGGGCGCGCACGCGCCGGCGCCGCGCAAGAGCGGTCGCCGCACGCCGGGCGGCTGACAGCCTGCCGGTCTTCCGCGCGCCAGCGCCGCCGGTCACGTCACCGGCCAGGCGCCGAGCCAGGCACGGCGAAGTGCACTCGTGTGCCCGTTTTGCTCGTCGCGCACGGAGAGCCAGACGGTATCCTGCGGTGCGGCGGCGAGCTCGACCGTCCGAGTCTGCAGTTCCTCGCGCCGGAACACGTGCACGTCGATGCGCTCGCCGGGGGCGCGCCGCGATGCCAGCGCGGCGAACGATTCGGGCGTCGCCTTGATGCCGTCGAATGCCACCAGCACGTCGCCGGGCGCGAGTCCCGCGCGTTCGGCGGGGCCGCCGCTGAACACGTGGCGGAGCGCGAGATTCGCCTCGACCATTGCGCCGAACCAGCAACGGGCCGGCGGCCCCGACGCCGGGGTGCCGCCCTTGTCGGTCGCGCCGGCGGCACTGCGCAGGTGAAGCTCGATCCCCAATGCATCGAGGAGCCCGGCGAGCGGCAGCTCGGCCGTACCATCGACGTAATCGCGAAAGAACGGCGCCAGCGACCGTCCGGCGAGCTCCTCGGCGACCGCGCGGAAGCCATCCTCGGGCACCCCGGTCGCCTGATCGCCGTAGCGGCGCCACAGCGCGCGCATCACGTCGTCGAGCGACGTGCGGCCTTCGCGCCGCAGTGTGAGGTCGAGCGCCAGCGCAACCAGCGAGCCCTTGAGGTAATAGCTGACTGCGGCATTCGGTGTGTCGACATCGGGACGGTAATGCTTGATCCAGGCATCGAAGCTCGAGTCGCCGAGCGACTGCGCGGCACGGCCCGGGGTGCGCAGCAGCGTCGTGATGCTTCGCGCGACGAGTTCGAGGTAGCGCGACGCGTCGATCAGGC
>DATBOK010000229.1:0-11226 GCA_036553845.1 Casimicrobiaceae bacterium | reverse complement strand
CACCTTCGCGCCCCGCGCGCGCATCGCCGTGAACGCCTCGTGGCCCGGCGTGTCGAGGAACGTGATCACGCCCTTGCTCGTCTCGACGTGGTAGGCGCCGATGTGCTGGGTGATGCCGCCGGCCTCGCCGCTCGCCACGCGGGCGCGGCGGATCGTGTCGAGCAGCGACGTCTTGCCGTGGTCGACGTGGCCCATGACGGTGACCACCGGTGCGCGCGGCAGCGCATCCGCAGCCGGACCTTGCTGTGTCTCGGCGAGCAGCGAATCGGGATCGTCGAGCTTGGCCGGCACCGCCTTGTGGCCCATTTCCTCGACCACGATCATCGCCGTCTCCTGGTCGAGCATCTGGTTGATCGTCACCATCGTGCCGAGCTTCATCAGCGCCTTGATGACTTCGGTGGCCTTCACCGACATCTTGTGCGACAGGTCGGCGACGGTGATTGTCTCCGGCACCGAGATCTCGCGCACGATCGGCTGCGAGTCGACCATGCCGGCGTCGCCTTCGCCCTCGCGATGATGACGTCCCGCCTTGCCAGAACGCCATGCGTTGGCGGTGGGTGCGGTGGTCGCCGGGTCGCCGCCGCGCAGCTTCAGCGCGCGACGCCGCGCCGCCTCTTCGGCGAACACCGGTCCGGACGTCTTCTTGCCCGGCTTGTCCTTGCGCTCGCCGGCCTTGCCGGCCGGACGGTGCAGCGTGCCCTCGGTCTTGACCGGCGCGCCTGGCCGGGCCTTCGCCTCGACCGGCTTCTGCGCGGCCGACTTCGCCTCCTCCGCGGCCTTGGCCTCCTGCGCGGCCTTGGCTTCGGCAGCGACGCGCGCCGCTTCCTCGGCTTCCTTTTCCTTGCGCGTCTTGCGCTTTTCCTGCTCCTCGTGCCGGCGCTTGAGGTCCTCTTCCTGGCGCGAGATGAATTCGCGCGCGCGCTTATCCTCGGCCTCGCGTGCCGCCATCTCCTCCGCGGAGATGACGGGCTGCGGCGCCGCGGGTGTCGCGGGCGCGACGGGCGCCGGTTGTGACGCCTCGACGACCGGTGCTATCGCGGCGACTTCCTCGACCGGCGCCTCGGGCGCGTCACGGCGCTCGAGCACGCGCTTCTTGCGCACTTCGACCTGGATCGTGCGGCTCTTGCCCTTGTTGGCGGCGTCGGGCGCCTTGATCTCGGTCGTCTGCCGCCGCGTCAGCGTGATGCGCTTCTTGGGCTCGGTCGCTGCGCCATGCTGCTTGCGCAGGTAGTCCAGCAGGCGCGTCTTGTCCTGCTCGGTCAACTCGTCTCCGGACTTCTTCGTGGCGACACCCGCCGACGCGAGCTGCTCGATGAGCGCGCTCGGCGGCATCTTCAGTTCGGTTGCGAATTGTTCGATCGTGGTCTGCGCCATGCTTCTCTCCGGTGTGCTGCGGTCGTTACGTTGATGCGTTGATGCGTTGCTGCGTCGTGGCCGGTTGCCGTCGTGCCGCGTCAGTGCACCTGCGGCGCCGTCGCATCGGGGGCGGCGCCGTCGGCGGCCTCGAACCAGTGCGCGCGCGCCTTCATCACGAGGTCCTGCGCCTTGGTGGCGTCGAGCCCGGTCAGCTCCACCAGCTCGTCACCGGCCAGGTCGGCCAGCGCGTCGCGCGTGGTGATGCCGTGCGCGGCCAGCTTGGCCGCGATCTCGGTATCCATGCCCTCGAGACCGAGCAGCGCCTCCTCGACGTGCTCCACGCTCTCTTCGCGCTGGATCGCCTCGGTGAGCAGCGCGTTGCGCGCGCGGCTGCGCAGCTCGTTGACCGTGTCCTCGTCGAACGACTCGATCTCGTTCATCTCGGTGATCGGCACGTAGGCCACTTCCTCGAGCGAGGTGAAGCCCTCGGCGATCAGGATGTCGGCGATGTCCTCGTCGACGTCGAGCTTGTCGATGAACAGCTCGCGCAGGCGCTTCTGCTCGCCTTCGTGCTTCTGCTGCGACTCCTCGACACCCATCAGGTTGAGCTCCCAGCCGGTCATCTCCGAAGCGAGGCGCACGTTCTGGCCGCTGCGGCCGATCGCGATCGCGAGGTTCTCCTCGTCGACGACGACGTCCATCGCGTGCTTCTCCTCGTCGACCAGGATGCTCTGCACCTCGGCCGGCGCCAGCGCGTTGACCACGAACTTCGCCGGATCGTCGGAGTACAGCACGATGTCCACGCGCTCGCCGGCGAGCTCGTTGGTCACCGCGGTGACACGCGAGCCGCGCATGCCGATGCACGTGCCCTGCGGGTCGAGTCGCGGGTCGTTCGACTTGACGGCGATCTTGGCGCGGATGCCGGGGTCGCGGGCGGCGGCGCGGATCTCGATCAGTCCCTCCTCGATCTCGGGCACCTCGAGCTCGAACAGACGCACCAGGAATTCCGGCGCGACGCGCGACAGGATGAGCTGCGGGCCCTTCGCCGTGCGGTCGATCTTCATCACGTAGGCGCGCACCCGATCGCCGACGCGCAGCATTTCCTTCTGGATCAGCTGATCGCGCGGGATCACGCCTTCGATGCGGCCCGACTCCACGATCACGTTGCCGCGCTCGATGCGCTTCACGGTGCCGGTGAGAAGGTTGTCGTCGCGCTCGAGGAAATCGTTGAGGATCTGCTCGCGCTCGGCATCGCGGATCTTCTGCAGGATCACCTGCTTCGCCGCCTGCGCGCCGATGCGGCCGAACTCGATCGGCTCGAGCGGCTCCTCGATCACGTCGCCGAGCTCGAGCTCCTCGTCGCGCTCCTTGGCGTCGGTGATCGCGAGCTGGTGCGCCGGTTCCTCGTGCTCCTCGTCGGGCACCACGGTCCAGCGGCGAAACGACTTGTAGTCGCCGGTCTCGCGGTCGATCTCGACGCGCGCGTCGATCTCCATGTTGGGGTAGCGCTTCTTGGTAGCCGATGCCAGCGCCATCTCCAGGGCGCTGAAGACGATCTCCTTCGGCACGTTCTTCTCGCGCGACAGCGCATCCACCAGCAGCAGCATTTCACGGTTCATGTTCGTCTCCACTCGATTCTGGGCACCAGCCGCGCGCGCTCGATCTTGTCGAGCGGCACCGACTGCACGCCGCGCGCGGTTTCGACGAGGGCGGTGCTGCCCTCGACGCCGCGCAGGATTCCCTTGAGCTTCCTGGTGTTGTCGATCGGCTCGCGCAGCGTGAGCTTCGCCTCCTCGCCGGCGAACCGCGCATAGTCGGCAGCCTTTCGCAGCGGGCGGTCGAGCCCCGGCGACGACACCTCGAGGCGCGCGAAATCGACGCCTTCCACCTCGAACAGCCGCGTCAACTGGTGGCTCGTGCGCGCGCAGTCCTCGACGTCCACGCCCTGTGGCTTGTCGATGAACACCCGCAGCATGCGGTTGGCCGCGAAGTCCCAGTCAACCAGCTCGTATCCCATCGCGGGGATCGTCTTCTCCAGCAGTTCGCCAAGCTTCGTCAAGCCCCACGTCCTTCGACAAACGGGTGCTGCAAAAAAAAATGGGCTGTACCCAGCCCACTTTGTTCGCGCCACGAGTCGATATCGCGGCCCGTTGCAGTGTTCCGCACGCGGGCCCGGCGTTCGTCGTCGACGCGCGGCGCTCTCGTTATCGTCTTGAATTATACCCGATTTTCGCGCGTTTTCACAGGTGGCCGGCCGCCGCCGCAGGACGGGCGCGGATTCGGGGGCCGCTCCCGGCCGACAGGTAATATAGGGGCGCCCCCGCCGCTTCCCAACGCCATGGCCGACCCCCTCGTCATCGCGCACAACGCGACGCGCGACATCGCCCTGCTGCCCGCGATGTCCAACCGCCATGGCCTCGTCACGGGCGCCACCGGCACCGGCAAGACGGTGAGCCTGCAGGTGATGGCCGAGCGCTTCTCGGCGATCGGCGTGCCGGTGTTCGCGGCCGACGTCAAGGGCGACCTCGCCGGGCTGTCGCAGGCGGGCGCCGACTCGCCGAAGCTGCGCCAGCGCCTCGAGCAGATCGGCGTCGCGGCGCCCGCCTTTGCCGGCGTCCCGGTCCAGTTCTTCGACGTGTACGGCGATGTCGGCATCCCGCTGCGGGCCACCGTTTCCGACCTCGGGCCGCTGCTGCTGGGGCGGATGCTGATGCTCAACGACGTGCAGGCCGGCGTGCTCGCGATCGTATTCAAGGTCGCCGACGACAACGGTCTCCTGCTGCTCGACCTCAAGGACCTGCGGGCGATGCTGGCCTACGTCGGCGAGAACGCGGCGCAGCTGACCACACGCTACGGCAACGTGTCGGCGGCGTCGATCGGCGCGATCCAGCGCGGCCTGCTGGTGCTCGAGCAGCAGGGCGGCGCGAAGTTCCTGGGCGAGCCGATGCTCGACGTCGACGACCTGCTGCAGACGGCGGCCGGGCGCGGCGTGGTCAACATCCTCGCCGCGGATCGCCTGATGCAGGCGCCGATGCTCTACGCGATGCTGCTGCTGTGGCTGCTCGCCGAGATCTACGAGCGCATGCCGGAGGTCGGCGATCCCGACAAGCCGAGGCTCGTGTTCATCGCCCGCGCGCCACAGCGGCGTGGTAGCGCGCAAGGTCGATGCGCCCGCGCGCGAGCGAAATGAGCGAACCGGCCGAAGCACGCAAGATGAGCGCTGCAACGTGCGCCGGTGTCGCGCCGTGGCGGCGCATGACGTAACCGAACGCGCGCGCATAGGCGCCACCCTTCGCGACCTGCGCCGCCGCCATCGGCCCGCGCCAGCCCGGGTGGTCGACGACGAGCGATGGCTCGTAGCGGATGCGGGCGCCACCTGCAACGGCCCGCGCGAGGTAATCGGTCTCCTCGGCGGCTGTCCACGGCGACGCCGCGCCGAGTCCGAGCGCGGGATCGAACGCGCCGACCCGCGCGCACAGTGCCGCACGCAGGAAGATCACGCACGACATCCCGCCGAGATATGCGGTGTGCCGGTCGAGCCAGTGCGCGTGTTGGCCGAAGCGCGCGGGCGCGCGCTCGCCGTCGGCGGCGACGACGCAGCCGGTGACGCCGTCCGCTTCAGGCCGTGCATCGAGGAACGCTGCGACGCGTGCGAGCGTGGCGGGCGCGTAGCGGCAATCGTCGTCGGGAAACGCCACGATCGCGCCGCGCGCCGCGGCGAGTCCCGCATTGCGGCTGCGCGACAGGCCGCGCGCCGCCCGCAGATGGCGGATCGCGAGGCGGCCGGCGTGACGCGCCAGCACCTGTCGCAGGCGCTCGTCACCGTTCTGGTCGACGACGATCACTTCGAAATCGGTGCGCGTCTGCGCGGCGAGGGACGCGAGCAGGCCGTCGACCTCGACGACGCGCTCGATCGTGGCGACCACCAGCGAGAATCGCGGCAGCGCCGTCGTGCATTCAACCTTGACACTCTCGTCGCGCAAGGAGATTTCTCCGAGACGTCCGCGGCCCCCGGCGCATGATAATATCGGCGCGCCTGCCGGCGAGCCACGAGCGCCAGCACTCAGGCGACCGCGACCAGGCGTTCCAGCGTGCGCGAATCGGCCGCCAGCGCCGCGCTGTCGCCGCGATGCACGACGCGCCCGCGCTCGAGCACGATCGTCGTCGCCGTGACGCCGAGCGCCATCCTCGCGTGCTGCTCGACGATGATCATCGACAGGCGATCCTTTTCGACGAGTTGGCGGATGGCGCGCAGAAGCTCCTGCACGATGATCGGCGCCAGCCCTTCCATGGGCTCGTCGAGGAGCAGGAGCCGCGGATTGGTCACCAGCGCGCGCGCGATCGCGAGCATCTGCTGCTCGCCGCCCGACAGCTGGTTGCCGAAGTGACGCCGCCGCTCGGCGAGGCGCGGGAACAGCGCGAACGCTCGCGCCGCGTCCCAGGGGCCGGGGCGCGCCACCGCCGCGAGGTGCTCGTCGACGGTCAGCGACGGGAACACGTAACGCTCCTGCGGCACCCAGCCGACGCCCGCGCGTGCGCGCCGATGGCGCGGCGCGCGCAGGAAGTCCTCACCCCGGAAGCGGATGCGCCCGTCGAACACGCGCGTAAGTCCCATCAGCGTCGTCAGGAGCGTGGTCTTGCCGACGCCGTTGCGACCGAGCAGCGCAACGCTGTCGCCTTCCTGCATCGTCAGCGAGACGCGGTCGAGCACGCGCGCCTCGCCGTAGCCGGCGGTAACGTCGTCGACGACGAGGAGCTCAGGCATGCTCGGCCTCGCCGAGATAGACCTCGCGCACCCGTGCGTCGGCGGCGATCGCCTCGGGTGTACCTTCGGTGAGCACGCGTCCGCCCACCAGCACGGTGATGCGCTCGGCGAAGCGAAACACGAGGTCCATGTCGTGCTCGATGAAGAGCACCGTCACCTCGCGCGGCAGGCCGGCGAGCACGGCGAACAGCTCGGCGCTGGCGTCGGCCGGAATGCCGGCGGCCGGCTCGTCGAGCAGCAGCACGCGCGGCCGCGTCGCCAGCGCCAGCGCGATCTCCAGCAGGCGCTGCTTGCCGTAAGGCAGGTCGCGCGTCAGCGTGTCCGCCTCGTCCGCGAGGTGCAGCGACTCGAGGAGCCCCATCGCCTCGGCGATCTCGCCATGCATCGCGCCAACGGGCCGCGCCCAGCGATCGCCGGCGCCGGCGTGCTCGAAGATCGCGAGCAGCACCGATTCGCGCACCGTCAGCCCTGGAAACAGCGTGTTGATCTGGAACGTGCGCGTCATGCCTCGCTTGACCCGGCGATGCTGCGCCAGCGTCGTCACCCGTTCGCCGTCGAGCCAGATTTCGCCGGCGGAAGGCGGGAACACGCCGGTCAGCAGGTTGATCAGCGTCGTCTTGCCGGCGCCGTTGGGCCCGATCAGCGCATGGCGCGCGCCGCGCTCGAGCGAGAGCGCGACGTCGGCGTTGGCGGCGAACGCGCCGAACGACTTCGACAACCGTTCGGTGCGCAGCACCGCGCTCACGCCGGCCCCGAAACGAATCGCCGGTGGAGCTTGATCAGCAATGTCAGCAGGCCGCCACGCGCGAACAGCACCAGCGCCACCAGCATCATGCCGAGCCAGAACTGCCAGTAGGCGGCGGACAGGTTGGACAACCGATCCTGCAGGATCATGAAGATGGCGGCGCCGAGGATGCCGCCGTACAGGTAGCCGGCGCCGCCGACGACCAGCATGATCAGGATGTCGGCCGAGCGCTGGAAACCGAGCACGTCGATGCCCACGAACTGTGTCGTCTGCGCGAGCACCGCGCCGGCGATGCCGGCGATGCCCGCGCCGATCGTGTACACGATGACCAGCTTGCGCGGCACCGACACGCCGATCGCCGGCATGCGCTTCTCGCCCTCGCGCACGCCCTTGAGACTCAGGCCGAACGGCGAGCGCGCGAGTCGGCGCACCAGTAGGAATATGGCGAACAGCACGGCGAGGCTGTAGACGTATGCCGTGTTGCCGTCGATGCCGAAGCGGAAGATGCCGAACACCGGCATGATCGTCACGTCCGACAGTCCGTCGACGCCGCCGGTGATCGACGCCGCGCGATTGGCGATTTCGTAGAGCATGAGGCCGACGCCCAGCGTGACGATCAGCCGCGTCAGGTCCTGGCCGCGCACGATGAGCAGGCTCGCCAGCGCGCCGGCGAGCGCCGCGACCACGGCGGCGGCGGCGAGTCCCGACAGCGGCTCGCCGTAGCCGTGATGCGCGAGCAGTCCCGCGGTATACGCGCCGATCCCGAAGAACGCCGCGTGGCCGAGGGAGACGATGCGGGCATAGCCGAGGATCAGGTCGAGCGACAGCGCGAAGAGTCCCGCGACGAAGACCTGGCTGCCGAGCGTGCGATAGGTCGGCCACGCGAAATACGCGATCACCGGAAACAGCCAGAACGCGATCTCGTAACGGCCCCAGCGATCGGCGCGCGGCGCGGTCATCCGCGCCTGCCGAAAAGGCCCGCGGGGAACAGCACCAGCATCGCCACCATCAGCGCGTAGATGACGAACGAGCCGACCTGCGGCACGTAGTACTTGCCGGCGACGTCGAACACGCCCAGGATCAGCGCCGCCACCAACGGCCCCTTGATCGTGCGCCCGCCGCCGACAGCGACGACCAGCAGGAAGTACACCATGTACTTGAGCGGAAACGATGGATCGAGGCCGAGCACGTCGATCGCCATGCCGCCGCCCAGCGCGGCGAGGGCCGAGCCCAGCGCGAACGTGACGCTGAATACGCGCGTGACGTCGATGCCGAGGCCTTCGGCCGCGACCCGATTGTCGACCGATGCGCGCACTTGCGCGCCGAAACGCGTGTGCTCGATCAAGGCGTGAAGCGCGAGGGTGATCAGCGCGACGACGGCGATCAGGAACAGCCGGTATGCGCCGAGGTCGATGCCCGCCACGCGCACCTGGCCCGTGAGGTACCGCGGCAGCTGCACGGGCTGCTGGCCTGGCCCGAAGAGGTACGACGCGGTGGCGATCGCCATGAAGGTGAGGCCGATCGTGAACAGCACCTGGTCGAGGTGGCTGCGGCTGTAGACGTGCCGATAGAGCCCGCGCTCGAACACCGCACCGACGACGCCGCCGGCGACGAACGCGAGTGACAGCGCCGCGAGGAACGGTACGCCGGCGCGCGTCATCGCCAGCACCGCGACGTAGCCGCCGAGCATCGCGAACGCGCCGTGCGCGAGGTTGATGAAGTTCATCAGCCCGAGCGTGATCGCGAGACCGATGCTGATGAGGAACAGCAGCGCGCCGTAGGCGACGCCGTCGAAGAGGATGCCGACGAAGTGGCTCAGCATGGTGCGCGGCGGCGGGCGCCCGGGCAGGGGACGACGGGTACGAGGTCAGCCATGCGCGACACGGCGGGCCGCGCAGCCCTCACGCACGATTCGCACGACCCGCAGGATACGTCCGCGTCGGGTAACCGGCGCGACGGCGCATGCGAAGGCAGCGCGCGCCGGCGCGACGGCTCGGACTCACATCTTGCCCGGGTCCTTCTGGTTCGGAAACTTGTCGAACTCGACGTTGGCGAGCTTGCCGTTGACCTTCTTGACTTCGCGGATGTACATCGTCTGGATCACGTCGCGCGTCTCGGGATCGATCTCGATCGGGCCGCGCGGGCTGTCGATCTTCATGCCCTTCATCGCCGCGACGATCTTGTCGCCGTCGGTCGACCCGTTCGTCGCCTTCAGCGCGGCGTAGATCGCGGCCATGCCGTCGTAGGCCGCCGCCGCCATGAAATTCGGGCTGAGCTTGCCGCCGCTGACCTCGGCGTAAGCCTTCAGAAACTCGCGGTTTTCCGGCGAGTCGTGCGCCGCCGAGTAGTGGAAGCTCGTCACCAGCCCGAGGACCGAGTCGCCCATCGACTGCAGCACGCTGTCGTCGGTGATGTCGCCGGTGGCGATCAGCTTGATGCCTTCGTCGGCGAGGCCGCGCTCCTTGAAGCCTTTCATGAACGCGATGCCCTGCTCGCCGGCGGGCAGGAACAGGAATACCGCCTGCGGCTTGGCATCCTTGATGCGCTGGATGAACGGCGCGAACTCGGGATTCTTGAGCGGTATGTGGACGCTGCCGACGATCTCGCCGCCGGCCGCCTTGAAGCCCTTGCTGAACGCGGCCTCGGCATCGAGTCCGGGGCCGTAATCCGAGACCGCCGTGTAGACGCGCTTGATGCCGTTCTTCGCCGCCCACTCTGCCATCGGCGTTGCCACCTGCGGCAGCGTCATCGACACGCGCACGATGTACGGCGACTTCGTCGTGATGATCGACGTCGCGGCGTTCATGATGATCATCGCCTTTTTCGCTTCGGTCGCGACCGGCGCGACCGCCATCGCGTTCGGCGTCAGGCCGAAGCCGATCAGCATGTCGGCGCCGTCGCGCGTCACGAGCTCCTGCGCGAGGCGCTTCGCCACGTCGGGTGCGGGTCCGGTCGTGTCCTTTTCGATGATCTCGATCTTCTTGCCCGCGACGGTGTCGCCGTGCAGCTTCATGTACGCCTTGATGCCGTTGGTCATCTGCTGGCCATACTCCGCGAACGGACCGGAGAATTCGCCGACCAGGCCGAGCTTGACCGTGCCCTGCGCCAGCGCCGGCGTCGCGGCGAACGCGCAGGCCGCCGCGACGACCATCCCGTACGACCATTTCTTGACGTTCATTTCGACTCTCCTCCTTCGAAGGGCATTCGCGCCAATGCAAGCGGATCGCGCCATGGCGCGCCGCCTGCGCCGACGTGCCTCGCCATTGGAAATCGGCGGCGGGCTCGCGTCGTTGCGCGACCCCGGGAACCCCTGGCCGCGCGCCGGTGCCATGGTGCATCAGGTGCGCTATTCGCGCAAATGTGCGATTGCCGAACGCGGCGCCATCGCTGGCGAGGCGGCTGTGGTTTCAGACCAATGGCCGATCGCAAAGCGCGTATCGGCAGCCGATACTCGGCGCCATGAACACGATCGAGCCTGCCGTCGCGATTCATGCCGGCGGTCGTGCACGTCGCGCAGCGTCGTGGCTCGTGCGCCCGTGGCCACCACTCGCCTGGTTCCTGCTGCTGGCCACGCTGTACCTCGCGGCGAGCGTGGTGGCCGCGGGGCGCCTCTCGACCATCGTCATGGCGATCGCGCTCGTGCCGCTCTTCGCCGCCACCCCCGTCGCGGCGCAGGCCGTCCGGGGCGTCGCGTCGCGCAGGCTGCGCGCGCTAGTCGCGCTTGGCGCGGCCTTGGCCTGCGCGGCCGCGTGGACCGCGCTGATGAGCATGCAGTTCGCAGGCAGCCACCCCGATGCGCCGGAGCGCGCGCGGTTGCTGCTGGCAGGGGCCGGCGCGGCGCTCCTCTACCTGCCGGTCATCTGGCTCGGCAGCGGCGGATTGCGCCTCGAAGAATCGCGCGGATGGGTCGCGCGCATCGATGCCCGATGGCTCGCCGCGATCGCCGCCGCCGAAGGCCTGTTCTGGCTCGTCTGCGCGTGGGCGCTGCTGCACGGATGGGCGCGCTGGAAGCATCTCGACGTCGGGATCGGATGGGGGCCGATGTCGATCATCGTGCTGCAGGTCGCCGGCGCAATGTGCGCGATCTGCGCCGTGCGCGCCGTCCGCCACGGCTCGCGCATCGTGCTGTTGCCCATCGCTGCCGGTGCCGGGTGGCTTGCGTGGTGGCACGTGCGCATTGCCGTTTTCTACCTGGCGATGTCGGGCTGGATGCATTGAGCGTGCGCCTGCTGCGCGGCATCGCTGCGCGCGTTGCGTCTGCGGGCAGAAGCGCCAAGGCCCGCTCGGAAGAGCGGGCCCTGGGCTTGAGGGGTGCCTGACAATGACCTACTTTCGCGCGCGAGATGCGCACTATCATCGG